>JAIVHE010000341.1 GCA_020201255.1 Desulfobacteraceae bacterium | reverse complement strand
TCAAGCAAACAAGTTTCCAAAGGTGGATACAAGCAGAAGAAATTTTTGCCCAAAACCGGAGAGGTGAGCCCAAAACAGGTTATCCCGTTTGATGACGACGAAGATTTTAAAAACTTTTAACCCGTACTTTGTCGCCGGGCAGATGCATCTATCATGTATCTGCCCGGGGATACTAAATTATTTCACAGCTAAGAATCATCAGCTAAGAATCATCGGTTTCTGATTAATTATAAAAAAGTAATTCTTAAACCGTTTTTTTGTAATTAATTAACCCTTCCATCAAAGACATTAATTTATAAACATAAAAAAACGCTGATTTACAGGCATGATAAGACGATAAAAATTCTCATCAAAAATAGCATTCGGTTATGGCATATTAAATGCAAGATATATAGAATACGATTATTGCTGTATATTATATGCAAATTTGTATTATTTAACCCGGATTCCAAAAGGATTTTACGAAATGAACGATGCTTTCCTGATGACCTACAAGGATCAGCTTTTGAAATTCACGCCGAAAATATCCAATTACATTGACCAGTTCCGCCAGATCAACCGGTGCTGGAAAGGCGCCATCACGGCTGGAATGATTGAAACCGGACGGATGAAAGAAGACGCGGCCAGACTGTTTGAGGCTTTGAGCCAGGATATGCGCGCCACCATCACCAACTACGAAAACATCCAGAACCGCCTGGTAAATGCCATCCTGACTGAAATGCTTAAAAAGGTTGTTTTTGAAATCTTTGATGAAGCCAAGTTTACTATCAACATTCTGAATCGAAATCTTTTTGAACGGACCGCTGATGTAGGCTATCTGGCCACAGATGGCGAAATCATCAGTTTTCTCAAGGCGGCTGAAAAAGAGACCTGTACTGAATCCATGTCCAGTCAGGCCCAAAAGCTCCGGAGCAGGCTGTGTGAATACCAATATGAATATACGGTATACAACGATATTCTTATCCTTGATCTCAACGGCCGGGTTATGGTCAACCTGGCCACAGACAATCCTGTATCAGCATCAAAAGATCCCCTGCTGGCAGACACCCAGGCCATTAATCTCCACAATGACCTGGAAGAAAACAAATACATTGAAACCTTCCGGCCTACCGACCTTATGCCTGGCCGAGGCAATGCCCTGATCTATTCCCAGAAAATAGAAGACCCGGAAACCAGGACAGCTTTAGGAACTCTTTGTCTCTGCTTTG
Organism: Desulfobacteraceae bacterium; assembly: GCA_020201255.1. Taxonomy (GTDB): domain Bacteria; phylum Desulfobacterota; class Desulfobacteria; order Desulfobacterales; family Desulfobacteraceae; genus Desulfotignum. Next base: position 4,787 of record JAIVHE010000341.1, on the reverse strand, counting down.
ACTTTGAAGATGAAATGGAGCGAATATTCAAAGACCTGAACCAGGGAAACAAAAACATCATCGCCGCCATCCTGGACCATGACGGAAAAGTCGTCAGTACAAGCCAGCCCACGGTTCTCAGGATGTCCACCCGAGTCCCCTTGAATCCAAAAGCGGATTTCAGCTTTTTCTCCCTGGAAAACCGGGAATATCTCATCAGTACCGTTCCCACTGACGGGTATCAGGGATTTTATGGTCTCGCCTGGTACGGCCTTGCCATGATCGTTGTCCAACAGGCCTTTACAGATGAATCAACCAGCTCCATAATTGATCAGGAAGTCATCCAGCAGGTCCAGAACTTTTCCCAAGAACTCTCTGTGATCAAAAAAGAATCCGATACCCTGCTTAATGATATGAAAATAGACGGCCTGAACGGAATCATTCAAGCGGAAAAATTCAGAAACAAGACATTTATCGAGATTATTAACTTTGTGGCAGAAATCGGCCGGGAGATTAACACCCTTCTTGATTCTGCCATCGGAAACCTCCAGCAGACTATTGTTACCTCATTGTTCAATGATATTCAGTTCCGCGCCTTTCAAGGTAACAACATCGCTGACCGGAACCTGTATGAACGGGCCAATGACGTTTGCTGGTGGGCCCTGACCCCCCTGTTCCGGAAACTTCTGGCCAAGCACCTGGAAAGGGGTCTGAAAGAGCCGGACAAAATCGCCCTCAAAGAAAACCTTCAGTACATCAACAACCTGTACACCCCTTACCTGAGGCTGATACTCGTGGACTCTACTGGTACTGTGATCGCTGTATCCAACCCACCGGACGACCTGGAAGATCGCCTGATCGAAGAGGACCTTCCCAAAAAACAGGAATTTATCGGTATGCGCCTGGACGGCGATCTGGTGGGTCCTGCCCTGGCATTAAGATCCAGCCGGGACTATGTGGTCACCCAATTCAAACCCACGCCACTCTATGGAGGACGGCATACCTATATTTACGCCACGGCAATCCGGAATCCGGAAGACAGAAAAAAAATTGTCGGTGCCATCCTTATTGTTTTTGATGCAGAGCACCAGTTCAAGACCATGCTCCTGGACATTCTACCCAAAGATGAAAACAAGAAAATCATCCCGGGCAGTTTCGGGATCTTTGTCGACAGAGAAAAAACCATTCTGGCCAGCACTCACCTTGATTATCACATAGGAAACAAAATTACCCTGAGAGACCAATTTTTCAAACAAAAAAAAGGCGCAAGGGACGTAGCCATTGTTACACTTAATGACCAATCCTATGCCATGGGATTCCAGGTCTCAAAAGGATACCGGGAGTATAAGCGCAGTGACGGCTATTCCAATGATGTGATCTGCATGATTTTTATTCCGATCTAATTCACCCAAGCCGTATACAGATTCCGGCCGTATGATTCTGTGATCAGGAAAACCCGAACTCCAGGGTTCCACGTTCAAAATTTACCTGCCCCGGTTGGTTGAGGGTAAAACTGCTGACAAGGCTGTTCCTGAAAATGAGCAAAAAATTGCGCATGCAGATGAAATTTATTACAAAAATGCAATGCAGTGGTCTTGTTTTGTTTCAAATTTGTAATATAAGCTATGTTCCCTAGTTCACAGTTTTATAACAAGCTAAATTCATTGATATATTTTCTCCATATTTCTTAGGCACAATTTTTGCTGTGTATGGGCATGATCTTTAAATAACACCCATGCCCTGGCGGGCACAATAAAGGATGAAAGCGTTTGGCGGTTAGCTTTTAGCTGATGGCTGACGCTGACGGCTGACGGCTTTCTAAAATACCCATTGAGAATACAAAGGATACAAAAAATGTTGAAAATTGTCTTTTTCATTGTTTCTGCAGTTGCTTTTTCATTGTTCAATTTTATTCATATTTCTTTTGCTCAGGATGGATCTGCAATTGCCTACAAACTTGACATTGACAACCTCCAGGTCAATTTGAATTATTTGTGGGTACTTTTAGCAGCCGCGCTTGTATTTATCATGCAAGCAGGTTTTATGTGTGTGGAATCTGGTTTGGCTACAGCAAAAAATTCTATCAATGTGGCAATAAAAAATTTAGCTGATTTTGTTCTTGCATCCATCCTTTTCTGGCTCGTGGGTTTTGGGTTAATGTTCGGTATATCTGACAATGGCCTGATCGGTACCAGCGACTTTATGATGAATTTGAAAGATCCCTGGCAGGTTTTGTTCTTTGTTTTTCAAGCCGTTTTTGTTGGGACGGCAGCAACAATTGACTCCGGGGCTGTTGCAGGAAGAACCAAATTCGGTTCTTACCTTGTCATATCAGCCTTGGTATCGGTATTGATTTATCCTGTTTTCGGCCACTGGGCCTGGGGAAGCCTTTTACACGGGGATGCAGCAGCAGGATGGCTTGAAAATATGGGGTTCATTGATTTTGCAGGCTCAACGGTTGTTCATTCAGTCGGAGGCTGGGTCGCATTAGCCGGGTGTATCGTTATCGGTCCCAGAATAGAAAAATATGGACCAGATGGACAAGTGAACTCAATCCCGCCGCACAACATGACATTGGCCTATTTGGGGACTTTCATTCTTTTTTTTGGGTGGTTTGGATTTAATTGTGGTTCGACGCTGGAGGTCAGCCCCGATATAGCCGGCATCGCCATGAATACACTCCTTTCTGCAAGCTTTGGCTGCCTTTCCGCTTCAATTTTAAGTTGGATCAACAGTCCCTTCAAAAGACCAGAGGGGGAAATGATAGCAAACGGTGTCCTGGGCGGTTTGGTCGGTATAACAGCAGGATGTGCATTTGTTGAGACGTCAGGGGCTGCAATGATTGGGATCAGCTCCGGTATAATCGTTTACTTTAGTACGCGCTTTATTGAAAGGGTTTTGAAGGTTGATGATGTCGTTGGTGCCATCGCTGTTCATGGCGTCTGTGGTGCATGGGGAACGATAGCGGTCGGTCTTTTTATCACGCAGGATCACCTGGGGGACGTATCAAGACTTCATCAAATTTATATTCAATCAATAGGCGTCTTATCGTGTTTTGTATGGTCTTTTTTTGTTGCGTACTTTCTTCTCAAAACGGTAGATAAATTCATGGGTGGTATGCGGGTAAGCAAAAAAGACGAATTGATCGGTTTGAATATCGCTGAACATGGTGCCCGTTCAACTATGGAGGATCTTTCAGAATCCATGAAATACGCAACCAGGAATGGAGACTTCTCGGATAAGGTAAAAGTTGAGGTTGAAATTGGAACCGATATAGGGGATCTCTGCTATGGGTTCAATAAGATGGTTGATGCAATCCAGAAGGCACTCGTGCAAACCAAAAAACAAATTCAAATGGCTGAAAAAGCCAAAAACCAGGCCGAAGGTGCCGAAAAATCATTATCCGAGAATCGTACGCAATATGAAAAAAGAATCCAAAAGATTGCAGGGAATTTGACCCGAATGATGGGAGAAATTGAATTTACCATGTCGTCTATCGGCACGGCTGCACAAACAGTCCAAATGAATGTTGATACATTGTCATCTAAATCGGGTGAAATCGATCATGTGCTACAAGCCGTGGAAAGAATTGCCTTTTCCACAAAACTACTGGCATCGAATGCTATGATACAAGCTGCTCATGCTGGAAAAGCAGGCGATTCTTTTGCTGTCGTTGCAGGTGAAATGGCCGAAGTCGCAAAAAAAACTCAGGAAGCTTCTCAAACAATTGCACAATTTACGGAAGAAATAAAAACCCTGCTATTTGAAGTAATCAAAAGTATCAACAACCAAATTGGAGAAATCAAAGACGGAAACAGTCGTGTAGATAAGGCTGGGAAGCTGATAAAGGAATTAATCTGAAGCAACTTTTGAAACGGCTGATTGACAATACATCTATTTTTGGATATATTTGTACTTATATTGACCACAACTGGAAACGAAAATGGCGATGTTAATCAAAACAAAGAACTATGGTAAAGCAATAGGGGCATAGTTCTTACGTGTAAAAACCAATACAAATGCCGAAAGTATCCGGACAAAATAAAGAAAAAGTGTTTGCAAAACAGGGGTGGAATCGTCTGGTTATTCATCCGGAAAGGGATGGGATGTATGTGTTTGGCAGTGCCTTCAAAAATAATTGAAATACAGGACAGTCTTGCCAGGGTGGAAGTGGACGGGGTGATCAGAGAAGCCAGTCTGTTGCTTCTGGATGATATGAAAATCGGTGATTATGTCATCGTACATGCCGGGTTTGCCATCAGCAAACTGGACGAAGAGTCTGCACTCCAGACGTTGGAAGACATGCGCAGCATTCTGGCGGCCGACGGGACCCGAAACGGGGTTTCTGACACAAATGTATGAATTCTCGGCAGCCTTCATATGCTTCCAAAAGTAGTTTACACTTTGTTGGAAGCCAATCCCTGATTAATGGGGTTCTATGAGGGATATCATTATGAAAAGTGTAAACTGGAAGATGAAGGATGCCGAATTCTCCCTGCATCGCAAAACAGCTTGACATCAGCGGTGTTGTTCAGGGCGTTGGCTTCAGGCCTTTTTTGTTCGCTCTTGCCCAAAAGTACCGCATAAACGGAGAGGTTTCCAATGCCGCCGGCGGTGTCCTGGCCCGGGTGGAAGGCCCCGCTTGCCGCCTGGACCGGTTTGTGTCGGACATCACAGGCACACCACCTCTGCTGGCCCGGGTGGACCAGGTCCAAACGACCCGGATACCTGTCACAGGGTTCAAGGGCTTTCACATCATTCCCAGCCGCGCATCCAGCAGCCGGGCCACCCTGATATCACCGGATGTG
>JAIVHE010000287.1 GCA_020201255.1 Desulfobacteraceae bacterium | reverse complement strand
TGAAGAAATCGAAGCCCGTATAGACGAACTGGACCAGGAGATCCAGGAATCGCCCGGCATTAATGATCTGATCCGGATACAGAACGAATTGGGTGAATTGACCGGGGAATATATGGAGCGATGTCTGGGCGGCGGCGGTGGTGGTCTTTTGTCTTTGCCATCGGAGCTGGAGCTGCTGCCTTCTTCCCCCGCCTCCACGCCGGAGAAGGAAATCAAACGGCAAAGAAAAACCATCAACATCCAACAGCAGCAAATCCGGCAGACTTTGACATTTATAAAAACAGAAGATGAAGAACAGCTGGTTCCCGTCCCGCGGGCCATTCCGATAAGAGGTTCGGTGATTATAAACGGGGGATTCAAAAGCAAACCCTATCGAGGTTGGGTCTGGCATGAGATCGATTACAAGGTCACGGAATCATTCGTAGGCAACTTGATTATCAAAGAATATTTCAGTACCCGAACCGGTCAATTCATCGACAGGCAGGATTACAACGTCGCAACATTGTCCACAGGCATCGATGTGGCGAAGCTCGGCGGTCAAGAATGCCTGAAAGCCAGCGCCTGGTTGCCGGGTCATTGTGTGGACTGGGAGAATTTCCAGACATATGAAGTGGATAAGGGTGATATTTATCCGGGCTTTTATGCGGAAGTCCTCAACGCCGATACCGAAAACGATCGAGTGACCCTGCGAACCAAATCGCCCACGGTGCTTTTCAAATCGCTCAACGGCCGGGCAGTGGAGAAACTGGGTTGTTTCGGGGCCCAAAAGGGCTACCCCCGAGATCGCTTCAAATTGCTGATCGAGCAGGGGATGATTCGATTCACCGAGGAAGTGGGGTCAGACAGCAATGCGACTCCCGGCTGCAGCCTGGGTTCGACCATTTCCATGGAAATGTTCATAGACCGGCCGTGACACAAACCGGATGGCTTTCATATAAATTGTGCAGGATACAACCGCTATTTGCGCAAATGATCGGAAATCATGCACACCGGGATGGGATCCATTTTATGCCGGTTGACTGCATGATGTTTTTTATAAATCTCCAGCACTTTTTTTTGCCGATCCTGTAATACAATATGGTTTTTTTCCACTTCATTCTTCGTAGCTGGCGCCGATCTGGCCTTCGTCCGTGCGGTTGTCTTCCCAGAGCCCGTCCGTGGGAGGCGCTGTTATGATATCCTCTGAAATTCCCAGGCCCCTTGCCAGCGCATAGACCTCGGATTTGAACAGGTCTGCAATGGGAGAAATATCCACGCCCCCGTCCCCGTATTTGGTAAAAAATCCCACCCCGAAATCCTCCACCTTATTACCGGTGCCTGTCACCAGAAGCCGGTGGTGAGAAGCAAAAGCATAGAGCGTAAGCATCCTGAGGCGGGCCCGGGTATTGGCCATGGTCAATCCGTCCTGGATATCAGAGGGAAAAATCGTCTGGATACTGGAAAATGCGGGTGTCAGATCCAGGTCCACCGGGGTGACATTTTTGTAAAAGCTTTGGAGCCAGGCATTATGGGCCGATGCCCTGGACAACTGGTCTGATGCCTGAAAAATGGGCATATTCAAGACCATGGTAGGCCGATTTGTCCTGGCACACAAGGTGGATGTGACAGCAGAATCAATGCCGCCCGACACTCCCACACAAAACCCGGTGAGACCGGATTTTTCCACATAACTGTCAAGCCAGCCGACAATATGATGGATTATCTTTTCAACATGCATGTCATTATCCTCGAAATCATGGGGTCAGAAGTTACCTTTTTTATATATCGTAAAATAAAAAACAATGCCACACAAAGATCGGTTCTGCGTATTCTCAAAAACAAAAAAGGTAAAAAAGTTAACTTCTGACCCCATGTATTGCGTTTCGAACCTATTGCCTGTATCTTGGCAGAATGCAACCATTATTTTACTCTCTAAAGGTATGTAAACACATCCCATGAAATTTGAAGACTATCCCATTGCAGCTGCCATTAAAAAAAACCTGACCGCCGCCGGATACAAAAGACCCACAGACATACAGTTCAAGGCCATCCCTTCCATTCTCAAGGGAGAGGATGTGCTGGCAGTGGCCCAGACCGGCACCGGAAAAACTGCGGCATTTGCCATTCCCATTATTGACAGAATACACAGATCCAAGCGGTCCCGGCCCGGTATCCAGTGCATTGTCATGGTGCCCACCCGGGAGCTGGCCGGCCAGATCGGGACGGTGTTCAATACCCTGTCCTATCATACCGGGGTCAATCCGTTTGCCATCTACGGCGGCGTGGACCAGGACCGGCAGATTGCCCGGTTGAAAGACGGCATCGATATCCTGGTGGCCACCCCGGGCCGCATGTTTGATCTCATCAGCCAGGGAGCTATCACCGTGTCACAGGTGAATACCCTGGTTCTGGATGAAGCAGACCGGATGCTGGACCAGGGTTTTATAAAGGATATCGAGGCCATCAAGAGAAAACTGCCCCAGCGGCACCAGACCCTGTTTTTTTCCGCCACCATTGACCGGGAGATCAAAAAACTGGCGTTTTCCCAGGTGAAAACCACCGCCATCCGGATTCAGATTT
>JAIVHE010000593.1 GCA_020201255.1 Desulfobacteraceae bacterium | reverse complement strand
CTTCTGGCAGATTCATGCGATGGTCTCCAGGGAGCGTTTGATCATATCATCCAGGTGGCACAGGGGCTTGTGAACGCGTATGATCCCCGGGGAATATGTGATATCCTGGAAAATCTGCACAAAAAAAACACCTTTGACAGTATCCTGATTCCAGGCACCAGCATGGGACAGATGATTGCGCCGCGTCTGTCCAAAAGGCTGCGGACAGGTCTTGCGGCCGGGGTGATTGATATCAAAAGGCAAAAAGATCATGTTGACATCATCCGCCCTGCCTGTTCGGGCAAAATCCGTGAAAGTGTGCTTCTTACAGGAAACGGTCCTGTGATGATGAGCATCAGGCCCAACGCCTTTGCGTTTACGCCAGGGACTCCTTTACAGACGGTTGTTACTTCGTATACCGAACCGGTACGTTCTCCCGGAGCTGTCAAGCGCCTCCATGTCAAAGAAAACCAGCAGACCTGTGATATCCGGGACAGTGAGGTGCTGATTGCCGGCGGGGGCGGGGTGAAAGAAAGCTTTGCAGAACTGTACCGCCTGGCTGACGCTTTGAAAGGAACGGTTGCGGCCAGCCGGAAACTGGTGGACCAGGGAATCGCCCCCAGAAGCATACAGGTGGGCCAATCCGGAAAAACCGTCTCTCCAAAATTGTATATGGCCCTGGGCATCCACGGCAGCATGCAGCACCTGGCGGGTCTGCGGCAAATTACATCACTCATTTCGGTAAATACAGCAGCCAATGCCCCTGTCTGCAGCCTGTCGGATATTGTTGTGCAGGGAGATGCCCGAAAATTTATTGACAGACTGCTGAAGAAAATTGCGGTCTACAGATCTTAAAGAAGAGGAGTTGATATGGACATAACCGAATTTACCATGGACTTTTTTTCCCTCAAAGGAAAAAATGCCATTGTCACAGGGGGAAACAGCGGACTGGGACAAGCCTTTTCCGTTGCCCTGGCAAAAGCGGGCGCAAATGTGATGGCCGTCAGCATCATGGATGATGATGCCCGGACCCGGCAGTGTGTGGAAGACTGCGGTACGGCCTATCAATATGTCTTTGGTGACATCACGGCAGATGGCGAATGTAAACGCGTGGTGGATGACTGTGTGAACGCCTGGGGAACTATCGACATCCTGGTGAACTGTGCCGGGGTTTCCATCAACGTGGAAGACGTACGAAAATTTACCCGCAAAGAATGGGATAAAATGGTATCCGTCAATCTCACAGCAGCGTTTGAGATGACCCATGAAGCTTGCAAGCATATGATTGCCCAGCAGCGCGGCAAGGTGGTGAATATCGCATCTCTTTATTCTTTTCTGGGCGGGCAGTGGTCTCCGGCCTATGCCGCCACCAAGCACGGCATTGTTGGTTTGACCAAATCCATGTGCGATGAACTGGCGCAGTACAATATCCAGGTGAACGCCATTGCCCCGGGATACTTTGCCACCGATCTGACGCAAAAAACCCGGCAAGACCC
>JAIVHE010000592.1 GCA_020201255.1 Desulfobacteraceae bacterium | reverse complement strand
TCTGAAAGCCTTGCGGGTCGGATCAGTTACCTGTACATGAGCGGGCTGAACATCATTGAAACAGGCAGCGAAAGCAAAACAATACATAAACTTTGGGTAAGAGGCGGTTTTCCCGAGAGCTATCTGGCTGCTGATGACACCATGGCAATGGATTGGCTTGAGGATTTGATTCGCACCTATCTTGAAAGGGACCTGCCACAGTTGGGTTTTCGTGTGTCGGCAACCAGGATGCGTCGCCTGTGGACCATGCTGGCGCATTTGCAGGGTGAACCGGTGAACTATTCAAAGCTGGGGGCAAACCTTGAAATTGATGGCAAAACAGTGAGCCATTATATCGATATACTTTCGGATCTGTTACTGGTGAGACGTTTGGAACCATGGCATGCCAATGTCAAAAAACGGCTGATCAAAACGCCGCGGTACTACGTCCGGGACAGCGGCGTTTTACATCGGCTGCTTGGCATCAACCATTATGATGCCCTGCTGTCCAATCCGACACTTGGCAAAAGCTGGGAAGGCTTTGTCATGGAAAATATCCATTCGGTATTGCCCCTTCGTGCGGAAACATATTTTTACCGCACCGCTGCAGGGGCGGAAATTGACATGGTCATCCGGATGCCGTCATCAGAAATCTGGGCCGTAGAAATAAAATATGGCAGCGCTCCCAAACTGGGCAGGCATTACAGCGCCATCTGCGATGATGTGGGCGCCACCCAAAAATACGTTGTTTACGGCGGCAATGAAGAATTTCCCGTCAGCAGCGATGTAACCGTCATCTCTTTGCCGCGGTTCATGAAAAAGCTTGGATCGTGTTGAAACCAAAAGGGCTCATGGCAGCAGCTCAAACAGGCCCGCTATTTCTGGAAACAGGCTCATTGGCTGACCCAGCGGTTTCCTGAAGCACGGTTTTGTGATGTGCCGGGACTGGTCAAAGAGGTGGACCGGGCAGAGATCGCCGCAAATGACTGGAGTCTCAACAGCTGCCGGGCGATCCAATTTGGAAGGGGTCAGGCAGCCGGCCTGACCCCTGGAAAAGCTGGAATTGGGATTGATTTTGCGCAGCCGGGAATAGAACCCGATGTTGCACGGCCGCTTGGTGTATTTCATGGTAAAGGACACCGGGTCTTTGTCATGGTCATGGCCCTTTTCCACGGCCTGCACCAGTTCGGCCATCAAAACCCCCACCACCGGAGCGTTCTTGAACTGATTGCCGCTGGTTCCCACAGCCATATAGAACCCGTCCAGGCAGGATCTGTCATAGATGGGAATCCAGTCGTCACTGCAGTCATACAGGTCCACGATGCCGCTGGGCCGGCCCGGGATGCCCATGTTTGGTATCCGCTGGGCCTCCCGCATTACCTGGGTGGTCCACTGTTCGGTAAAATCGGTGTTGTAATTATCCGGATCTTCAATATATTCCAGGGTATCACATTCCGGGTCTTCGGATCCGATAAGGATGTGGTTGCCCACTTCCGGCCGGGAGTAGCACCCCACATCCCCGTCTGAGATAATGGTACCCAGGTTGTTGTAGTCAAAGCCCTCCGGCGCCGGCACATGACAGACCTCCTGGCGCAGGGCACGGGTCTTGATGTTCATCTCCTCTTCCACTCCTGCCATGCGGTTGATCTGAAAAGAATGGGGACCTGCCACATTGATTACCACGGGGGCATCGATTTGCGTTCCGTCAGCCAAGGTGATGCCTTTCACCTGGTTGTCTTTTTTCCGGATCTCGGCCACCCGGGCGTTGAACATAAAGGTGGCGCCACGGGCTTCAGCAGCCCGCTGCACGTTGTGGGTGGCGTGTTTGGGATCAGAGATCAGGCCGGCTTCCGGAATATACAGTGCCCCGGCAATGCTGTCCCGGGCAGGGGTACCGAATCGCGGATCACCGGGCAGGGTAGGGGGGCCGAATCTCCGGGTGTCCAGAATGGGAAGCAGGTCGGTGATTTCTTTGGGACCGAAATCCCAGTAACACACATTCAGTTCGTCCAGGGCCGACTTGACCCTTTCCAGGTTGTGGTTTTTGGGGGTTTTCATCACCAGGCCGCCGGTGTTGATATATTTCACCAGCCCGGTTTCATCCACTGTTCCCAGATACCTGGGCCAGTCTCAAATGGTCTTCCAGCGCTCAATCTTTTCAAAGGCAGATGCAGCCCTGTCCATGAGCGTAGACAGGTTCACCGGTTTTTTGAAATAATCATCGAATCCGGCATCCCGGCAGTCTGATAGTTCGAACAACGAGGCATATCCGGTGATGGCGTAAATGACGGATATGGGAATGCGTTTTTTGATTTCCCGGCACAGATCGATCCCATTCATACCCGGCAGGTTCAGGTCGAAAAACATCACATATATGGTTTCATTTTCCAAAAGTTCCAGGGCGGTTTCCGCGTCCAAAGCAGATCGAACCTGATACCCGCCCCGTGAAAACGCCTGTTCCAACAGGCTTATTATGGCTTTTTCATCATCAACCACCAGAATTTTTTTTTCAGACATTGTCGCTCCTTTAGTGTTGTAAGCAATGGGTACATGTTTGTTTTTTACAGAGCCATTACACCCACACTCCTGTTAATTGTCAAGCAGATATCGGATGCCTGCAAGCAGATCTTCCCTGCCTGCAGGCTTCATCAGTATTTTATCGGGTTTGGCGGCACTTGTTTTGCTGATGGCGGTATTTTCAGCGCATCCGGTGCACAATATTACGGGAATGTCAGGCCGCACATTTTTGAGGGCCGCAACCAGTTTGTCCCCTGTCATCTCCGGCATGGTCATGTCTGTGATCACCAGGTCAACATCATATGGTGTTTGTGTGAACCAAGCGAGGGCCTGTTTCGGTATATCATAGGCACGTACATTGTACCCGGACCGGGAGAGCAGTTTTTCAAGCATATCCAATATGGATTTTTCATCATCAACCAATAAAATTTTCTCATGCCCGTTGTGTGGCACTGTGGTCTTTTTTATTTCCACATCCGTCAGGACATGGGGTTTGTTGTACCGCGGCAGGTACATGCAGAATGTGGTGCCTTTTCCCCTGGTGCTGCGGGCGATGATTTTTCCGTCAAGATTTTTCACAATGCCGTGGACAACCGCCAGGCCAAGCCCTGTTCCTTTGCCCCGGGCCTTGGTGGTAAAATAGGGTTCAAAAATGCGTTTCAGCACCTCAGCATCCATCCCCTGGCCTGTGTCTGCCACTTCCAGGCACACGTAGGGACCCGGTGTCATATCAAACGCCGGCAGGTCATCTTCTGAAAAATCTTTTTCACTGAGGGCTACGGACAGTTCACCGCCGTTTTCCTCCATGGCATGCAGGGCATTGGAAATCAGATTCAAGATAACCTGGTGCATCTGGGTGGGATCAGCCAACACCATCCCGACCTCTTTGGGTATGGTATT
>JAIVHE010000286.1 GCA_020201255.1 Desulfobacteraceae bacterium | reverse complement strand
GCCGGCCTCCACCATGATGGTCATGGTTTCTTTGCCGTCATCGGTGCGTGACAGGTGCAGCTGGTATTCACAGCCCATGCCGGGGATGCCGGACAGCACCTCATCGATCTGGCCGGGATAGATATTTACCCCCTTGAGGATGATCATGTCATCGGATCGGCCCAGGATACAGTCGTGCAGAAACAAAGGATGGCCGCAGGAGCAGGCGGTGGGAATTTTGCGGGTAAGATCCCGGGTCCTGTACCGGATCAGCGGGGCCGCCTGTTTGCACAGGGTGGTGACCACCATTTCTCCGACTTCTCCATCTGCCACCGGCTGCAGGGTATCCGGATCCAGAATTTCCAGGATATATTTGTCCGCCCAGTAGTGGATTCCTTCGTGTTTGTGGCAGTCCAGACCCATGCCCGGACCGTACAGTTCGGTCATCCCGGTGATGTCAAACATGTCTTCCAGGCCCAGCAGGGTCTTGATCCGCTCGCGCATGGCTGCCGAGCAGCGTTCGGAACCAAAGATGATTTTTTTCAGTTTGATTTGATCTTTCAGCCCCCGCTTGTGAACCTCTTCCGCCATAAGCAGGGCCATGGACGCAGTACAGCAGAACACCGTGGGTTCCAGATCCTTCAGAAACTGACACTGCATGTCAATGTTGCCCGGACCCACGGGAATGGCCATTGCCCCGAACCGCTCGCATCCCAGCTGAAATCCCATGCCTGCGGTCCACACCCCGTATCCCACGGCGATCTGGACCCGGTCTTCCCTGGTAATCCCCGCCATTTCATAACACCTGGCAAACAGTTCGACCCAGTCATCCAAGTCCTTTTGGGTGTAGGCCAGAATCTTTCGCTTTCCAGTGGTGCCCGATGATGCATGGATGCGAACCACATCGGTTTCCGGCACGGAGAGCAGCGGCAGAGGATACCCGTCTTTGAGATGGGTGGACGTAGTAAAGGGCAGGCGGGACAGGTCATCCAGCGACTGAATGTCGTCCGGAGTCACACCGGCTGCCGCCAGGTGCTGCCGGTAAAAAGCGGAACCATTCCAGGCATGATTCACCGTCCATTTCAGACCGGCCAGCTGAAGGTCCAGCAGGGTCTGAACATCCGGGATATCCGGGATAAACCGTTTTTGCATTCTACACTCCCTTGGGTTTATGTCGTAAGGTTTGGGTGGCATCCAGATCCAGTGTCAGTGTATCCGGATCAATCGCCACCTTGTATTCTGCTTTGGCCTTTTCCACCTGGGATCAGCCGGTTTTGTGTTTTTCAGAAACCGGGCGCAGGCTCCTGGTTTTCCACCGAAAATCCCGTCCGGTGGATACACAAACCGGCCGGCCTGGACCGCAATGGTGGTTCTGGAGGGGGGATGGCCGCCGGATTCTTCCGCCGTGGGTACCCGCAGGGTCATCAGCCGGCCGATACCGCCACGCTGCCGGCCCGGCCCGCCCGAGTCCGCAACCAGGCCCCGCTCCACAACAATGAGCGGGGTGTCGCTTTCCAGGATCTCCACCGGGGTGTTGGCCCCGTTGGCCGGAAAGATGGCGCAATGGTGGCCGTCCATGTTACGGGATGCCCCCATGCCTCCGCCCCGGATGATCATGGTGTGCCAGGGTTTGCCGTTTCCCCGTTTGCCGTAGAGAATATTGGTCTGGGCCGGGGTCCCGCCGGAGCCGGCGATCACCCGGTCCGGTGTGGCCTGTGCCAGGGCATTGAACACCATCTCTGTCATGAAATGGCCCACCTGCATCCTGGCGGCAACAGCCGCGGGAAATGTACAGTTGATGATGGACCCTTCTGGTGCGGTCATGTGCACCGGCCGGATAGCGCCTTCATTAATGGGAATTTCCGGATCGAACGCGGATTTTACGGCCATGAACACATAGGCATAGGTGAAATTGTACACCACGTTCACCCCCCAGTCCACCTGACTTGATGTGCCGGCAAAATCCACATGGATGTCGGAGCCCTCCACGGTAACGGCCAGCTTTATATGGATGTCCGGCCGGGACCCGGCCCCTTCAATGATTCCTTTGTGGTCATAGGTACCGTCCGGGATCTTTTCAATGGCGGCGCGCATGGAGGCTTCGGTGCGGGTGATGATCTCGTCGGCCAGGTCATCCAGGGTGGACAGATTCTCCTCTGTCATCATCTCGATGATTTTTTGAGCGCACACATGGTTGGCCGCCACCTGGGACCGGATATCCCCGGTCACCTCTTCGGGCGTGCGCACATTCCACCGGATCATGTTGAGCAGATCCTGGTTGAGCACCCCAGCGT
>JAIVHE010000034.1:9866-10902 GCA_020201255.1 Desulfobacteraceae bacterium | reverse complement strand
CGATCTGAGCCTGCTGGATGCCATCCGCCAGAATCTCCTGGCCCCCATCAAGGCATTCCGTATCAAGAGCAATATCGATTTGAGCGAAGTGCGGTACAACGGCCGGGATTATGTGGTATCAGACCTGCAACGGCAGGTAATTGTCCCCTCCCGGGATCAACTAATTGCGGAGGCCCTGCAAAAATACTTTACCGGGGACGGTCTGGCCATGAAACAGGGCCTGGTGTTCTGCGTATCGGTCCGGCACGCCAACAGCATGGCCAGGCTGCTCAATGAATACGGCATTTCTGCTGCCCCTGTCAGCGGCCAGGATCGCCAATCCGAAGACCGCATCGCAGATTACAAGGCACGAAAAATTCAGTTTTTGACCACCTGCTCCCTGCTCAACGAGGGCTGGGATTCGCCGCAGACCTCCGTGATCGTCATGGCCCGGCCCACCATGTCCAAGGTGCTCTACACCCAACAGATAGGCCGGGGCACCCGGACGTTTCCGGGCAAAGAAGCCCTGTACGTCATTGATGTAGTGGACAATTACAGCGGTCTGGGCCAGTTTCGAAACCAGGCCTGGTCCATCCATGCGCTGCTGGGCATCCAGAAGTACAAACCCTGGGCCGACATCCTGGGGCCTGAAGACAGGGCACCCTCCCCGGAAGAGATCATCCTCGAAGGGCTTTATGAACATCCCCGAACCATCGAGCAGATCAACATCTTCACCTTTGAAAATGAATACCCGGACCACCTGGACGATGAACAGCTGGCCCGGGAACTGTTCGTGTCCACGGGCACGGTCAAGGCATGGGTCAGGAACAACAAGATCTCCCCGGCGGTCACCGTGCCCCTGGGCAATCGGAAAATAAACTATTTTGCCCCGGACCAGGTGAACCGGATCCGGCAGGACCTGGGGCTGAAGGTTCATGACGAGACCACCCAGTATGATGATTTTTTCGAGTTCCTCGAAACCGGTGATTTCACCATGTCCTACAAAATGGTCATGCTCCTGACCCTGCTAAAGATTGCCGACAACAGCGGGGAATGC
>JAIVHE010000034.1:0-9835 GCA_020201255.1 Desulfobacteraceae bacterium | reverse complement strand
CCGCATTTTACCGCAACCGCCTGGAAGCCGGTTGGCAGGTGGACAAATCCAACTGCCCCTACCAGCACCCGGAAAAACTGGATGATCATGCCTTCATGAAAATTAGCCTGCTCCAGAACCCTTTTGAAAAATTTGAGCGCAAACGGTTCCTCTACCACTGCAAGGACCTCAAACGCATCGCCTTTGCCAACACCATGTGGCAGAAAATCAACACCACCCGGGACCTGGAGCGGATCAAAACCCTGTATTTCAACAGCCTGAAAAAGTACTACCAGGACCTGGGCGACCTGCCCGATGAAACGGCCCTGCGCGACTCATGGCAGATCCCCGCAGATACACCGGCAATACCACCGGAAACCGAAACCCCGGAAAGCATCAACATAATCCCGTTCGAAGATATCCCGGCCGCCCGGTTCAGAACTGCCCTGCCCATGGTGGGCCGTCTTGCCGCCGGCGAACCGTTCCAGGGATTTGATGTCCAGGATCTGGCCGTTCTCGGGGACCACATCGACTGGGTGGAAGTCCCGAAACGGCTGTGCGGTGAAAAACGCTATGTGGTCCAAGTGGCAGGTGATTCCATGACCCCGACCATTCAGAAAGGGGACTATATTGTCTGTGAATACCACCGGCACCGCCAGCCTGGCAGGGATATTGTGATCATGGGTGATTTTTCCACACTTTCAAATGGGGAGGTGGCGGTCAAACGCATCCGGGAATCGGAACATGCCTGGATTTTTTCATCGGACAATCCAGCTTATCAGGATATCATCGTTGAAAAAACAGAGGATGAGCAGTATCCGATTTTGGGGACGGTGATTTTTAACCTGACACGGAATGAAAGATGTTAACAGTTGCCAGATTTATCTTCAATTTTTGTACAAAAAATCGCTAATCGGTTCATGAAAAATCTGCGGTTTATCCGTCAGTATTTTCGTTGTTGGAATTACGTAAGACGTCCCCCGATTTCGGGGGGCTCAGCTCAATTTGTAATAATCTTGAGACATCACCGACATCTGCATCCGTTATCCTGGATATCAGATAATCAATCATATCTTCCTGCCGCGTCTGACCAAACACCATCCGGTAAATGACCAGCGATTTTTTCAGCGCCTGCAATTTTTCAATGTCTTGGCTTAATGGTAACGTGGGCACATGTCTCTCTATGCGTGCACCGTCTTTGATGGGAAAACTCCAAAAAGGTACAAGTCCCCGGCTTGCTTCCCAGTGTTCGTTTCGTGCCATTTCAAACATGTCAGCCCATGGATCCGGATGATGACTGCCGACAATACGATCTGCATATCGCATGGCCAGATTTTTCCTGACAGCATGTCCTTTATACCTATGAATCCGTCCTTCCCGCTGCTCCATATCAACAGGATTTGAAGGAAGATTCCAGTGAATCAGGGCATGGCAATAGGGATGAAAATCAAGCCCTTCCTGGCCAACTGATGTTGAGGCCAGCACAAACGGCCAGAAAGGGGAGTTGAACGCTGTCCGCACATGATCTTCACGGGTTGTTTCGTTTCCATCATCGGATTGCTGCACACCGAATCTCAAAGCAAAATGATTGCGCATTCTCTTTCTCTGGATTTGAATGCGGTTATCTGGATTCTTGAATGAAATATCATCCAGTTCGACCCGTGAGGTCATTAGGGACAACGCAGACGTGATGGTATCCGACACTTGCTGTAAGGCATTATCAGGGGGCAGATCACTCACGCCTAAAAATTCTTGCAGGATATGGGCATACTCATCAAGAACCGCCTGCAATCCTCCATCCACACAGTATTCAAGAGTACTGCGCCAGTAAGGTATATCCCGATTCATACCCCTGAGCAAGGCTGTAACTTCCGGCCGGTTAAACAGTTTCCGGAACCCCCAGGCAATAGATCCGGCTTTATTTCTCGTTAATTTATCTGAACTGTTCCGAAGATCACCCGATATCCTGCACAGGGATCTCAGTGCAGTGACGGCAGGACCTGCAAGGGCCATTTGAGCAAGCACCCATGAAAGATCTTTGGGACGCCTGCCCAGTTGTAAAGTCGCTCCATCCAAAAGACTTGCAGCATATTCGACATGATCTGCCCAGCGAGAATCCCCCCCATCCTCATGATTTGTCTTTGAACTGCCACTCCAGATTTGCGGCAACCTCGATTGTTTCAACCACACTTCAGCCGCAGCGTTGTCTTCCTGAATATCCATGAGAATGGGGGCAGCCCAGTACCAGGATTCATCGTCTCTTTCCGAATCCTCGTCCCCGTCCGGTAATTGTGCCAGTTTCCTGCTGATACGTTGTGCAATACCGGCAAGTAAGGTGCTAGACTTGAAGGTCTCTGTAACCCCATCAGGTCTGTCCTTAAAAAACTGCAATGGATCACCCAGACGGGCCAGGGTGAAACTTGGATAGAGGAGCCCCAGCACCGGCATCCCGGTCAATCGTTCATTGCTGAAGGCAAATTGCAGCAGGGGGCGACGTTTCTGCCTTTCTTCAGCTGTGTTCACCGGGTTTTCTTCAAAGGACCGGTACATCCGGCGCTCAACTTCATAGCTCAGCATGGCTGCAAGCACCTTTGGAACAACGGTCCAGGATGAAAAGACAAGCCGTTTGGTGATGTTCTTGCCCTCACACTGTTTAAATGCCCCGTCAAGCTCATAGTAGGGAAGTGACGGCGGTGACCATAATAACCGCCAGTCACCGTTATCCAGCAAGTCCGCCATCAGTTTTCTGAGGCGGGCATTCCCCGGATCCACCTGCTGATACGACTGGATATCCTTCCATGAAAGGAAAGCTTTTGATGAACTGCGTAAAATTTGCGTAAACCGGGAACGCGACAACTCATTGATCTCCTGGACAAAGGTTTCTTTGAATTTGTAATGATCCATGAAGTTCAAAAGATAAGGGGCCGATTTCCAATACTCAATAACCTCGCCCTGGCCGAGCATTTCGGAGATGGTCTGCATGGCAAGATAGGCTTTGATTTCAGATGGGGAAAGCCGCAGGGATGCATCTGAAATCTCCGTCAGCATATCATCATGTCCCGGCATTGATGAAATGCGCTCGGTCCGTACCATTGTTCGCCGGAGAGATGTTTCCAACCGCTGTTTGAGTATCGGCAGTCTAACCGATTCCCCATTCCCGAACCGATACATTTCACGGCGGTATTCTTCGATTGTCCGTTTTATTTCATCAGTGTTGCGGGGATTGTTCTCAAGGAACTCAAGGGTGGCAAGAAAGTCCTGGTAATGATCATCCTCACCGGATTCTTCATACAGTGTGTACATTTTATAGGGCGTTGCAGACAAAAGGATGGTGCGGACCTCGGAATCTTCATCCGAATAGCTGAAAAGCTCCTGTGCCAGCAACCCTGCAGCCGAGTCATCATTCAAGAGATGTTTAAAACGCTGGAATTCATCCAGAATGACCACATCCGGCTCAAGTGCCTTTAAACAGGTTCCTGCCAGGATTGCGCGCAGCTCTCCGATGACATTATTTCGCTCACGGACTTTGTCCCTGGATAGATTTCCATGTACCTGGTAGTAGGAAAAGCGGGTGCAAAGATCCAGGAAACGACTGCGGAGATCAGGGAATCCCTGCTCTTTTTCACGGACAATTTGTTTCTCTAGTCTACCAAAAAACAACTTCACAACCTCTGCATCCAGATCAAGGCCCGGTTCATAATTTTTTAACGATGCACGCCACCGGTCCTTATCCCCCACATCACATTGCAGCACATTGGCATGGGCAAAGTCCCCCTGTCCGGTTATGTTCAGACGATTGATATTCTGGCGGGCAATGTCTGCATTGGAACAGATATAAACGATATCGATGCGGTGGCCGATATCATCCCACATATGGTCAATGGCTTTGGCAATTATGCCTCTGGCCACCAATGTTTTCCCAAGTCCCACTTCATCGGCAACCAGGAATCGGTGGCTGCTTTCCCGGGAATGGTAAAGACGGTCAAAAACATATTCAACCGTGTCGCGCTGAAAGGGCTTTAAGCCCCGGAGAACTTTGTTTACATCCGGCCGGGTCGTCATGAAACCATCTCTTTGCGGATCTGCCAAATGGATTCCCATACCGGCATGAATCCGTCCGGAAGCAAATTCACGCTTTCGTCAGTTTTATCAAGATCCTCAACCAGACGGCTTATCCTGTCCAGTTTTTCCGGACTCCGGGCCAGTGCCTTCATCAAAGATTCAAGGAGTGGAATTCCGCCAGACGCGCTGTCAGAGGATGATCCGGCAATGCCCGAAAAACCATGGAACGCTGTCAACTTATCCATGGGCATTGACGAATCAGCCAACAGCAGCAGGAGCAGCCGCAGCACCTGTGATTTATTTTTCAGCAGAGAACCCAGAAGTTTTTGCATCCGGCCTTCCGGTTTACCGACAAGAGGAACTTTTGTGACAAAGCGCTCCGTGCAGGTTTTGCCATTGCCTGCACATTC
This sequence comes from Desulfobacteraceae bacterium, assembly GCA_020201255.1. Classification (GTDB taxonomy): domain Bacteria; phylum Desulfobacterota; class Desulfobacteria; order Desulfobacterales; family Desulfobacteraceae; genus Desulfotignum. Next base: position 5,384 of record JAIVHE010000034.1, on the reverse strand, counting down.
TAGCTCAAAGGCAAAAAAAGCAGTCAGCGCATCCAGCGACACCTTCCCAAAATCCATTCCAATGCCCTGGCACACATCAATTGGCACTGCACGATGAGAAGGCAGGGTAATTGGCCAACAGTGAATTTTTACATCCCCGATTAAGATCATTTCGTTTTCAGGAACTGTTTTTAACTCCAGTTGGAACTCCCGGGTATCTTCAACAGGTGTAATCTTTGCAAAGAGCCTGGCGGCAAGTAATGCCAAGCGAACCGTCCTCAGTTTCTTTTCCAGCTCCTTTTGTATCGCATCCGTTACTACCGGCCCTTCCTGCCCTCTATACTCCTGGAGTAGATCGGCAAAGCTGGCATTATGTCCTTCTTGGCCAAGCAGTTTGCCAATTCCCAGGTCACCCAGTCTTCCCCTGAGGCAGACAAGAAATTCCACATTGGTATTAAAGGCAGCATCCGTAGCGTTAGCTGAACCGGTCCACACATTGGCTTTCCATCCGTCATCCATGACAAACAGTTTTGCATGCAGCCCAGAGAGCACTTCTTCGTCTGATTCTTCGGTTTCAACGTCACGACTCAAGGTAAAAACTGTTCCATACTGGTGCAGGGATTCTGAGTTGATCGTCTCCAGTGATGCCTGGCGGGAGATCAGCACGCAATCTTTTCTCTGCCTGACCAGATTTTTAACAAAATCATCAGAAAGGAATGGCGACATGACCAGCATACGCCGTTTGGGAGGTCCGAATGTGAAATTTCGATACCCCGGTATTCCCATGGGATGAAACGAAAGCTCCTCTATCCCCTCAGGCGGCTCAAAAAGAACCCGTCGAACCTCATACTGCATCTGCTCCACTTTATTGATGGTTTCCTGATCCAAAGATGATAGGCAAAGTCCGGGCAACCGCTGAAGGAAATCCCCCAAAGGGTTGTTGACTGCATATGCATAGACCCTTTCCGTAAGAAATCCATCCAGGACGAGCACGGTATCCCACGATTTGTCAAAGGTAAGGTTACGGCTGAGGCAGATAAACCGATACCGGGTCGGCCCGGTTTCATGGGTATAGCGTATGAGCCAAATCTTTGGATGAAATACACCTTTAGCTGATGGCGGCAGCACTTCGTGAACAGACTGTTCAAGATAGGCAAAGATCCGCTCCTGTTTTCTTGGAACATATATCTGCCCGGCTTGACAGAAGATGCTGAACCTGTCTGCATTGCGCCTCACCGACTCAAGCAGAGCCAGAGGATCTGACGTGATGCTGCCGGACTCGTCTTCCCAGTCAAAAAAAGTAAAAGCCAGGGACGTCGTGAGAAGAGCGTGAAGATCCAGCGAAAACGTGCACCCAATGGCATGATCAAGTAGATATCCCACAGGAGGACGAAGGCTTTCAAACAGCAGGCTGCGATCCTGGGGATTAAGCATCTGCATGCTCCTCTGTAAAGGCTTTCCGGATATCGGCAAGTATGGTTTGCACAGTATCCCACCGATAGTCAAGCCTCCCGGTCCCGGCTGCTCCCCCCCATAATTCAAGAGCTCTTTGATTCTGGAGCCGCGCCTGCCCTCGTTTCAAAAAACGTTCCCTGTCACGGATAAAATGTTCGGTCTCACGATGATCAAGCAGTTGCTGCGGTTCATCTCTATTCAATGCCAGATCAAACCAGGTATCGACAAATGATTTTGTCGGCCTGGGAATCTGCGGATTCATAGAAAAGGCAAGGTTCCAAAATTTTTCCCGGTCCCACTGGTAAAATATTTCTTGTCGAGTTTGAATCAGCTCAGCCCACTGTGTAAATTTCCTGGTGTATTCAACAATTCGTTCCTCTTGCTCCGAAGCTTTTGCCAGCAGATAATTATACAGCAACGCTGCGCCATGAATGATCTCGGAAAAAAAGTGAGCATGCTGTATGGTTTTTCGGGTTCTGCCGTACACATCGCCCACCTGGGGATGTTCCCATGGAAACCGGACTGACGTACCGGATTTTCCCTGGTCGGCCAGAAAGGCAAGAAAGGTGCCTGGGGCATTATGCATAATTCTTTCCCTCAGGTAATCGGCTTCTTCGCTGGTTAGACGGAAAGAGATGTCTGTGTAGGGAAAACCGCTGGGGCAAGGAGGCAGTCCCGGGTGCCAGTTCTGTATAGCCTTCTCAATGGAGTCATCACTGCCTCTGCCGGCCAAGCGTTTTGGAGGGCCATGGGCATGAAGCGCATGATTGTATTGATCCTGTGAACCATGACAGAGCTTGATGCCCCAGGCAGAAAGGCCGCTCCAGTAAATAGTGCTGGGAAGCCGTTTTAAAGTTTTGCGAGCCTCAACGCCGATGGTTCCTTCCGGATCATCAGATGCTGCAAGATAGTTTATCAGACCGATTTCTTCGTTTCTAAGCCGTTTGGCAATGTCCGCCTTGCCGGCAGGTTTCGTTGATCTCAACCGTCTCTCAATAGTGAGATAAATCCAGGGCACAATGAGAAAGTAACGAGCACGCGTCTGGATTGTGGATGTGCCGGGAAAAAGCAGGTCTGCATAAGCGTCCCTGACAGTCCCGATACCTAATTCATCCCGGGTATCACGATCTCCAAGAGTATTGACCAGATCAAGGACTTTATTACGTTCAGATTCTGAGTAATCCAGCCACGAAAAGTATGACATATTCGGATCTCAATATTTTATTAATGGTTACATTTTTTTCTATGGGTGGAAGTGTTGGCATTTAATATCCTATCAAGTTGTTGAGCTGATCTGGACACCATTTATGATTTTATAACCAACTGGATAGCATTCGAATATGAAGCAAACCCAGATCTGTTAGCGACTCAATATCTGATTTGGTTCCATATCAGATGTTTCCTCCCGGGTAAAGCAATTTCAAAAAAGAAAAATATTTTCAAGACGCATGGTTTCGCATCACCCACACCGCTTGTTTTCTTCAAACATCTCCACCGGCACAGGATACCGCAACTGCCACACCATTTTCTGGAACGTGCTCAGCAGGACATCGGCCTTGATATCCATGAAATGCATCATGCCTGTTGCCTTCTGCCCGGCCACGTTCGGAGTGGCCGAGCCTAATGCAGCCAAGATAATTTTCCTATTACATTTTCAAAACCTTAAATTGGAAAAAGGCGAAGAAATGTTGATTGTTTCAGATTTATGTGAAAATATTCAGGCTGATTTAAACTGAGAGGATGCTTTTTCAAGCCATGAACAGCAAATTAATTTTTTCAAAATTTGAAAACCTGACCGTCTGGAAACAGGGTAGCAAAAGAGCACCTCACAAACCCCTTCTGGCTTTATATGCCCTCAGTTGTGCGATCCAGCAGGATAAAAGGCTTCTTCCTTTTTCTGCATTGAACGCCAAACTGCTTGAACTCTTGAATGCATTCGGACCCCCCCAAAAAGCATACCGGCCGGAATATCCGTTCTGGCGGATGCAAAAAGACGGAATCTGGGAAGTCAAATCCCCTGAACCGGTTGAATGGCAACTCACAAGCAGCGGTGATGCAAAAAAAACCCAGTTGCTCAAGCACAATGCGCATGGTGGTTTTCCGGAAAAAATATACAAGCTTCTAAAAAAAGATCCTTCGCTTTTCAGCCGCGTGGTTCAAAAACTGCTGGAGGACAATTTCCCACCCTCCATTCATGAGGATATCCTGCAGGCAGTCGGAATCGATTTGTCGGCAGGAATAACAACCATCACACGCCGTGATCCAGATTTTAGAAATCGCGTTTTAAGAGCCTATGAAAACCAGTGTGCCATTTGTGGATTTGACATCCGTATGGATCACACACCCATTTGCCTGGAGGCGGCTCATATCAAATGGCACACTGCCGGCGGCCCTGATGATGAAAAAAATGGCCTTGCCCTGTGTACGCTTCATCACAAGTTATTTGACCGGGGTGCATTTACCTTCTCGGAAGACATGAAAATTCTTGTCTCGGATCGTGCCAACGGGTCTGATGCCTTCAACAAATGGTTGTTAAATTATCACGGCCAGCGGCTTACAGCCCCAAACAGAACAATTTATCAACCCAGCATGTCATTTCGGACCTGGCATGTTCGGGAAGTTTTCAAGGGCGAAATTCGGGAATAAAACAAATAACCCCAAAAATGGATTTTCAAATAAATCTGACATCCGCTTTTTTCGTATCTGCACTGGCTGAATACTGGTATATTTTTGTTATTCTCATCCTCTTGGGATTTCTCAAAACGCCTTTTTTTAAGGGTTTTATGGGTGAAGTTATCATTAACATCACAACAAGCTTGTTTTTGGACAAGACAAAATACCACTTGATTAAAAATGTCACCCTTCCCACAGAGGATGGCACGACACAGATCGACCACATTATTGTTTCCCAATATGGCATTTTTGTTGTGGAAACAAAAAACATGAAAGGATGGATCTTTGGCAGTCCGGACAAAAAAATGTGGACCCAGACTATTTTCAAACACAAAACCCGATTCCAAAATCCATTGCACCAAAATTACAAACATATCAAAACACTTGAAAAAGTATTGGACATTTCACCGGACAAAATTTTTTCCGTGATTGTATTTGTCGGTGATGCCACATTTAAAACCCCGATGCCGGCCAACGTTACCTATCCCAGAGGATATATCAAATTTATCAAGTCCCAAAAAAATATCATCTTGTCCGAAACAGAGGTCCGGAAAACCATCGAGATGATTGATTCCGGAAAGCTTGAACGATCACTGAAAACCCAACGAGAGCATGTACAGCATGTTAAAAAAATTGTTCAAGAAAAACGCACCCGATAAGGGGAAAAACCCGTTCAGAATTTATTACTGTCTTTTTTCGCCCCTTCATTTATCTTCTCAATTTTGATATTTTCAGACTCCTCGTAATTCAATTGTCTGAAAATATCATGAATGTAAAGCAATGAAATCTCCGTTGATCGGATTCTCATTTCTATTTCCAATCCTTGATTACATTATCTTGCCTATTATAAAAAACTCCATTATCTCAGAGAACTGTTAACAGGGACACTATTTTTTTCTTTTGTGAACCCAGAATCTAAATATTACCCACCCCGTTTATTCTCCTCAAACATCTCCACCGGCATAGGATACCGCAGCTGCCACACCATTTTGATGGGCCTTTCACTCTCATGGCTGACATGCTCGACCGGCCCCAGAAATTCAAACGGCACTGTGCAGTTGTTGTGTCTTTTCCGGCCCCGGGCAAACACCAGGATGGTGTACCCCCGGGCCGTATGATGCACCAGGTTCTGTCCTGTGGGCGATTCCTGGGCCGTGTTGGACTGGGATTCCCAGTGCAGCAGGGACCGGCTGATGGGATAATCCGCATACATGGTGGTGGGGGAAAACTCTTTTTCGGTTTTCTGGAATGTGATCAACAGGACATAGGCCTTGATA
>JAIVHE010000591.1 GCA_020201255.1 Desulfobacteraceae bacterium | reverse complement strand
CCTGTCGGGGGCCTGGGCATTTTTTTTATAAAAAAAATGACCGACAGTGTTCACTACGAAAGAAAAGACGGGAAAAACATTTTGACTTTTTGCATCACTGCGTCCTGATGGTTAAATGCTTGGCTCTGCTGATCATTCATACCGTGATGAAATGACAGGTGAATTGTGGATTGCAGAATGTCATGAACTTTGCTTGCAATGCCCCTGTTATTATGTATAATGCGCTTAATTTTTACATTCAATCTGTTGATTTTTTATCTCAAGCAGTGAAACAGGGGTCGATATTATGGGATTAAACAATCGTGTCAAAATGTTTTTTGGGACAATTATCTGCATATCTGTGGCCAGTTTGCTGTTTTTTTCCTGTGCATCAAAAAAACCAAAGCCTGATCCTGAATGGGTTTATAAACCCAAGGGTATTTATATATCTTACCAGGCAGATGACATGCTGAATGAATTCAATGGCTCTTCCCATGCACTGCAACTGGTTATTTACCAGTTTGACAATATCAATAAATTTGTGGAACTTTCTGAATACAAGGACGGCATTATTACATTACTCAAAGCAGAGAATTTTGATCCCAGCGTCCAGGCTGTGAAAAAAATATTCATAGATCCGAATATGTCAGATACCCTGGTGTTGGACCGGGCGGAAAATAGCCGTTGGATAGGTATTGTGGCCGGATATTACAAGCTGGCCCCGGGCAGGGTAACCTGTTTTTTTGAAATACCCCATCAAGTAGAAAAAAAAGGGAAGATTTTTTTTAAAAAAGAGGTGGCCACCATATCTGATCTCAAGGTGAGACTCGTACTGGAACCTCGGCAAATAAAAGGGACTCTCTTGAATGAATAAAGTCGAAAAACCAATTTTCTGGCACCACGGGCTTTTTTTAAGACCCCAGCATTTCCAGCAGAGTGATGCGTTTTTACAATCCATACTGACGCCCCATAATTTATACCATACCCCTTTTTTCTGGGGATGCGGTACCATGCAGGTCCTGGATTCTTCACTTTCCCAGCGGATCATTGAAATTGAAAAATGCGAAATCATTTTCCAGGATGGAACCTGGATAAAATGTCCGGAAAACGCCATGATTCTGCCGCGCTCATTTGAAGATCTTTCTTTTGATACCAGGGGAGATACGCCTGTTACTGTGTATGTGGGAATAAAAAAATGGGACCGCCGCAACAAAAATGTAACGGAAATGGATGGGGCCGCCAGTTTTGATTCAGTCAGAACACGGTTTGTCTGTCCACAGGAGCCTTGTGAGATACAAGATGTCCATGAAGGCGGAGAACCGGCAAATGTCCGGAAAATGGATTATGTCTTGAAAATATTCTGGGATAATGAGATTGACAAGTTCAGTGATTATCTGCACATGCCTTTATGCAGATTGAAACTTTGTTCCTCCGTGTTTTACCCTGTCAGCATCTGACATTTTAATGCAAATTCTCAAAAGCCTCCGGGAAAATATTATTTCCCGGTGCAGGGTTTTTGAATCTTATAAATTTTCCCAGGGATTTCAATCTTCGGATTTTGATGCGCATTTTCTGCCCCATCTTCTGGTTCTCAATTCCCTGAACAGATCACTGCCCATCCTGAACCATATGATAGACCTGGCAAATTTTCATCCCCAGGATGTGTATGCCGCCTTAAGACAGATGATTGGAGATTTAAGCACATTTACCGACAGAATCAATGCCCTGGGGCAGACAAAAGACGGCATTAACCTGTTACCGGACTATGACCATGAAAATCTTTATGAGTGCTTTAATGAAGCCCATTTGTTGATCAGTGAACTGCTCAGGGGCATTTCAATCGGTGGTGAAAGCATCATTCACATGATACGGGATGAAAATTATTTTATTGCCCAGATTTCTGCCGATGAATTCAGGGATCCGTATATGTATTTTTTTGTTGTGAAAACCGAAGAAAAATCAGAGCAGGTTGTCAATGATATGCACAATATAGTAAAAATAGGGCCGAAAAAAACCATGGACAATATGATCTCCCGTGCTCTGCCAGGGCTTCCGGTGCGCCACCGGCTTGTGCCGCCGCCGGGTATGCCCAAACGGTCGGATTCCTTTTTCTTCCGTATTGATACAAAACATCATCTGTGGGAAGAAATTCAGCGCTCAGGTGATATCTGTGTTTTCTGGAACAATGCACCAAACGATGTATCCATTGACTTGGTCATTTCCCAGATTTGATTATGCCAATTTCAAAAATACACTATCAGGGTGAATCATGAAACTGACGTCTGTTGACTGTGTAACTGATTTGTTTGCTTATACCTATCATCTGGTTGATCAACTGCACGAGAATGAGAATGATATTGCCTATACCGATGTTGAAACCAATTATACCCGGTTGATACAAAAAGCCCGAAATGCTGCGAAATCCGCCGGCATTCCCAGGAAAGAATTTGATACCGCGTTGTTTGCCGTATTTGCCTGGATAGATGAAACCATCCTTGCCACAGGATGGTCACGCAACAGCGACTGGGTTAATAATTCGTTACAAAAACGGTATTTTAACACCACCAATGCAGGCATGGAATTTTTTAAAAAACTGGAAAAACTGACTTCTGATGAAAAAGATATTCTTGAGGTGTATGATTATTGTCTGGCTTCCGGATTTAAAGGACAGTTTTTTGAAACATACAAACAAGAAGAACTGAATGCAATAA
>JAIVHE010000340.1 GCA_020201255.1 Desulfobacteraceae bacterium | reverse complement strand
TTTTTAGAACCCAACAGGAGAGACAAACAATGGAATCAAAAAAAACCGGATCAGTGGTGGTGATTGGCGGCGGAATTTCCGGCATGCTGTCGGCACTGGATCTTGCAAACTCCGGATTTTATGTTTATCTGGTTGAAAAAGGCCCGTCCATCGGTGGTGTCATGGCCCAGCTGGACAAGACCTTTCCAACCAATGACTGTGCCATGTGAATTATCTCACCCACACTGGTCGAGGTCGGCCGGCATTTAAACATAGAGCTTTTAACCCTTTCTGAAGTCAAAAACATCACCGGTGAAAAAGGCAATTTTACCGTTGAAATCTTGAAAAAACCCCGGTATGTCAGAGAAGACCGCTGTATTGCCTGCGGGGCCTGTACGGAAAAATGTCCGGGTAAATTCGATGACAAGTATAATGCGGATCTCAAACCACAAACCGCCATTTACGTGGAATACCCCCAGGCAGTACCTTTGAAATATGCCATTAACCCGGATGTCTGTCTGAAGCTGACCAAGGATAAATGCGGCACCTGTGAAGAGGTCTGTCCTGCCGATGCCATAGACTACACCATGACCGAGGAAGAACTGACCATTGCTGCCGGTTCCATTATCCTGGCCCCGGGTTTCAAACCATTCGACCCGTCCAGGTTTGATAATTACCAGTATGCCAATTTTCCCAATGTGGTTACTTCCATGGAGTTTGAACGGATTTTGTCCGCCACCGGTCCCACCATGGGACATGTGACCACCTTTCCCAAGCTGCCTGCCAGTCCCAAAAAGAAAAAAGACAAACTGCTGGCACAAAAACGCAAGGATCCCAAAAAGATTGCCTGGTTCCAGTGCGTGGGATCCAGGGACATCAACAAATGCGACAACCCCTATTGTTCATCTGTGTGCTGCATGTATGCGGTCAAAGAAGCCATTATTGCCAAGGAACATGCCGGCAATGACCTGGAATGTTCCATCTTTTTCATGGACATGCGCACCCCGGGCAAGGAATTTGAAAAATACTACGAGAATGCCAAACATAAACACGGTATCAATTTCATCCGGTCAAAAGTGCATTCCGTAACCGAAGATCCGGAAACCGGGGATCTGACGCTCCTGTATGTGGATGAACTCGGCCAGATCATCACCGATACCTATGATATGATCGTATTGTCCGTGGGCCTTGAAATTTCTCAAGAAACCCGGGACCTGGCCAAAAAGCTTGATATCGACATGAGCTCCAGCGGATTTGCAAAGACACATTCCTTTGAACCGGTGACCACCTCACGGGACGGCATCTATGTATCCGGGGTGTTCAACAATCCCAAGGATATTCCGGAATCGGTTCTGGATGCATCTGCTGCCGCTTCCGCTGCCGGAGATTATCTGGCTGAAGCGCGCAACACCCTGACAAAGGAAATGCAGGTGGTGGCGGAAACCAATGTGGTGGGAGAGCGGCCCAATATCGGGGTGTTTATCTGTGACTGCGGCTCCAATATTGCCGGTGTGGTGGATTGTCCCGATGTCACCGAATATGCCGCCACCCTGCCCTATGTGACGGTGGCCGAAGAAACCACCTATGCGTGCAGCCAGGATGCCCAGGACAAGATGGTGGAAATCATCAAAGAAAAAGGCCTCAACCGCATTGTGGTGGCAGCCTGCACCCCCAAGACCCATGAGCCGCTGTTCCAGGAAACCTTGAAAAACGCCGGGTTGAACAAATATCTGTTTGAGATGACCAACATCCGGAACCACAACTCCTGGGTCCACAAAAACAATCCAGACATTGCCACGGTTAAAGCCAAGGATCTGGTGAGAATGGCGGTTGCCAAGGCAGCGCTGGCCCAGCCGTTGAAAGAGGAAAAGATCAATGTCAATGCATCGGTAATGGTGGTGGGCGGTGGTCTGGCCGGCATGACTGCCGCAAAAAGCCTTGCATCCCAGGGATATGAAACCCATATCATTGAAAAAAAGGACTGTCTGGGTGGAGAGGCTCTGAAGCTTTGGAAAACAGCCCAGGGGGAAGATGTGCAGCAGGAACTGTCTGCTTTGATTGCGGATATTGCGTCCAATGACAAGATAATTGTCCATACAAACACCACCCTGGAAGGGGTGGAAGGATTTGTGGGCAATTTCATCTCCCAGCTGAAAACCGATGGAAAGACCACGGCACTGGAACACGGGGTGGCCGTGCTGGCCACCGGTGCCAAGGCGCTTGAACCCACTGAATACAGCTTTGGCAAGGATGACAGAATCATCAGGACCCTGGATCTGGATAAGATGTTCAAGGAAAACGATCCAAAACTGGATACGATTGCGTCTGCGGTGTTCATCCAGTGTGTCGGCTCCCGTGAGCCGGAACGTCCCTATTGTTCCCGGGTCTGCTGTACCCATTCCGTGGACAATGCCATTGCGTTAAAAAACAAAAATCCCGAAATGGATGTGTTTATTCTGTACCGGGATATCAGAACCTATGGCGAAAGAGAACTGCTCTACAAAGAAGCCAGAGAAAAAGGGGTGATCTTCATCCGGTATGATGTGGAAAACAAGCCCGAGGTAAAGGTGGAAGAAGAGTGCCTTAAAATCACCCTTGTTGACCATGTGTTGAACCGGCCGGTTACCATTCATGCGGATTTGCTCACCCTTGCGGCGGCCCTTGTGCCCAGAAAGGATGAACGTCTGGCCAATTTCTTCAAGGTCCCCTTGAATGATGAAGGTTTTTTTGTGGAAAAACATGCCAAGCTGGGTCCGGCAGAGTTTTCCACAGACGGTGTGTTTGTAGCTGGATCGGCCCACTATCCCAAACCGGTGAACGAGGCCATTACCCAGGGACGGGCCGCTGCATCCCGGGCTTTGACCCTGCTGGCCAAAAAAGACAGTCTGTTTACCTCGGGCATGATTGCCAGCGTGGATGTACCAAAATGTACTGCCTGCGGTGTCTGCGTGTCTATTTGCCCCTATAATGCCCCGTCATTTTTAACCGAAGGCAGGTTTGAAGGCAAGGCAGATGTCAATGCGGTTTTGTGCAAGGGCTGCGGCCTGTGTGTGGCATCCTGCAGATCCGGTGCCATCCATCTGCGGGGATTTGACACCAACCAGATTCTTTCACAGATCTTTGCTTTGGATGAAGTAAGCTAGATAATAAATGCTAAAGGAGATAAGTAGTAATGGCTGATGATAATATAAAAATTGTAAGTTTTCTGTGCAACTGGTGCTCCTATGGTGCAGCAGACCTTGCAGGGGTGAGCCGGATGGAATATCCGGCAGATATCCGGGTGATCAGGATTCCCTGTTCCGGCCGCATGAGTCCCAAGTTTGTTTTGTCTGCCTTCAGAGAAGGCGCTGATGCCGTGTGGGTGTCCGGCTGACATCCGGGCGAATGCCATTACCTGGACGGTAATTACTATGCGAGACGAAAATTTGCGATGATGGGCAACCTGCTGGAACATATGGGTGTTGACCGGAACCGGCTGCATTTTTCCTGGATTTCCTCTGCCGAAGCCACCAAGTTTGTGGATGTGGTCAAGGAAATATCCGACAAAGTCAGGGCCCTGGGCACCACCAAAAAATTTGCAAAGGACTATACCAAATAAAGGTTATATCATGGATACCTGTATAGAAAAAATAAAAGCGATCTGCACAGACCTGTTTTCCAAAGGGGAAGTGGAAAAGGTGATCGGTTTTGCCGGCGGATCCATCCCCATGGCCACCCGGCCCATTGCCGTCACTTCAGAAGCAGATGTGGAAAAACTGGTTTTCAATGCCTTCTGCGGGCTGAACCTGGCCAATTATGTAACCAAAAACAATCTGCCCAAAGATGGTGCAAAGATTGCAGTGGTGGCCAAGGGGTGTGATGCCAGAAACCTGGTTACCCATATGGTGGAAAACCAGGTGCCCCGGGACCAGGTGTATATCATCGGGGTTCCCTGTACCGGCATGGCGGACAAGCGCAGGATCGCACAACGGTTTGAAGATGAAATCACACAATGTACCCAAGATGGTGATACCTTCACCGTTACATCGGCCTTACAGCAAGAGGTCATTGCAAAAAAGGATGTGCTGCGGCACAACTGCCAATACTGCACCCACCGCAATCCACCTGTGTATGATGTCATGGCCGGTGAACCGGTGGAAGAACAGATTCTTGACCAGCCGTTTCCCGATGTGGACCATATCGCATCCATGGATCCGGAGACCAGATGGGATCATTTTGCTGAGTTGACCAAAAACTGCATCCGGTGTTATGCCTGCAGAAATGCCTGCCCCTTATGCTACTGCCCCACCTGTTTTGTGGATGAATCCTCTCCCCAGTGGGTGGGCAAGGGCCAGGATGAAACCGACATCACCACCTTCCATTTTCTGCGGGCCTTTCATTGTGCCGGCAGGTGCACCGATTGCGGTGCCTGTGTGGAAGCCTGTCCCATGGGAATCAATGTCAGGGATTTCACCCGCAAACTCAACAAAGACGCTTTGGACCTTTTTGGATGGGAAGCCGGCATGGATCTTGACCGGCGGCCGCCTCTGGATGTATACAGTCCGGATGATCCGGATGATTTTATCAAGTAAACAAAAAAGGTACGCATATGAACTTCATTACAATTGATAAAAGTAACTGGACCAAAGGCATTGAAAAGTCCAGAGAGACCTATCAGATTTTCGGTCCGGTCGAAGACAAGAACGGCTGCCGGATCGAACCCCTGGAAGCCGGTGTCCAGCCCATAATGGATGCGGATGTCACGGTCATGTCTCCAAAGTCCGTGCTGTTTCCCCAGACGGAAACCATATTGACCGCAGACCTGGATGAATCAAAAGATGACCATCATATTATGAAACGGGCAAAACAACAATATACCCCCCGGGCGGTCCTGGGTATCCGGCCCTATGATGCCAGAGCCATCCAGCTGGTAAAGTTAAATTTTGACAACCCGGACTATCAGGATCCCTACTGGTGTGATGCCTATGAAGCCACCACTTTTGTGGGGCTGGGAGTGAACCGCCCCGGACCCTGTGATTTTTCCACATCCACCGGGTGCGGTCCTTTCAGTGAAGAGGGACTGGATGTACTTTTGGCTGATCTGGATGACAGGTACCTGGCCAAGGTGCTGACCCCCAAAGGGGAAGCCTGGGCCGCTGCCTGTGGCTTTGATGCTGGTGCCGATGCCAAAGAAAGCCAGGCCCTGTTTGATATTCTCAGAAAAGAGGCGGAAAAAAACATCTCCACAGATCTTGCTTTTGACAAGCTTGCCCAAAAATCCATTCTGGATCTTTATGAGGCCCCTTTCTGGGATGATGTGGCATTTTCCTGCATCAACTGCGGTACCTGCACGTATGTGTGCCCCACCTGCTGGTGTTTTGATATCCAGGATGAAACAAAGCACAAGAAAGCTGCCCGGTTCAGGATCTGGGACACCTGTATGTCCCCTTTGTTCACCAGCCATGCATCCGGCCACAATCCCAGAGAATCCAAGGTGCACCGCGTCAGACAGCGGTTTATGCACAAACTCAAATATTTTGTGGATAAATATGACCAGGGAATCATGTGTGTGGGATGCGGCCGGTGTGTTGCCAGTTGTCCGGTGAACATTGATATCCGGGAAGTGTGCAAAACCATGAACAACTATGAGAAAAAATAAATAGCGGACACCAAGGAGAAATCACATGGAAAACCCCTATATGCCGTATCCGGTTCGCATTGATGATATCGAAGTGGCAACGGAAGACAAGTCTCTGAAGACCTTTACCTTTGTGTTTCTGAACCCCGAAGATGAAGAAAAATTTGCCTATAAAGCGGGCCAGTTTGCGGAACTGTCCATACCCGGTGTGGGGGAAATCCCCATCGGTATCGCCTCATCTCCGGTGGAAAAAGGATTTGTCAAATTCACTGTATTTCGAACCGGTGTGGTCACCTCCCATCTGCACAACATGAAAAAGGGAGACATCATGGGAATCAGAGGACCTTTGGGCAACTGGTATCCCTGGGAGAAACTGGAAAACAAGAATGTGGTCATCATCGGCGGTGGATTCGCCTTTACCACATTGCGATCTTCCATTGTCTACATGCTGGATCCGGCCAACCGGGCCAAGTTCAAAAATATCGACGTGGTGTACGGTGCCAGGTCCCCCGGCATGCTGTTGTACAGAGAAGAA
>JAIVHE010000339.1 GCA_020201255.1 Desulfobacteraceae bacterium | reverse complement strand
GGCATCATCCGGGGAATCTGTTTTGACCGCCTGGATCGGAACCCCTGTTTTTTTGCCCACGAGATCATAAAAATCAGCAAGAATCCCCTGGTATTCCCCGTTTTCATTCAGGGCTTCAAAGGGATGAAAATCCGGCCCCACACACATGGATATGTGATTTTTTCCCGCCAGGTAGGCTTTTTCCTCCCTGGAAAGAGAGATCCTGTCTCCGGCCTGGTCCATGCTGCCGATCCACTTGTTCACAATGGCATCAAATTGATCGGAGTCAACCTGTTTCATGGCTTTGTCAAGGATGTCCGACAGTATGGCCCAGTCCTTTCTGACAGCCAGATATAGGGGCAGGTCCCTGTTCAGTGAGATTTCAGCGGCCACATGCACATTGTTGAGGAACTGTTTTTTGATGATGTAGTTGATGATACCAAGGGTGCCGATATATCCGTCTGTTTTGCCAAGAGAAAGCAGCTTCAATCCCTCTTCCGTATTTTTTACCAGCATATAATCATAATCCGGATTTTCGGCCATCATAAGTTCTGTGAGGGCATATCCGGAAGGCATGGCGATTTTTTTGTTTTTCATGTCCGCAAGTGAATTGACCCGGTGCATGTCTTTTCTGGTAACAAGCACTTGGATCATTTGGATATACGGGTTTGTAAATGATAAGAATTCTTCTCTTTCAGCACTTTTCCACAACCCCGGGAACAGATCGATTTCTTTTTGCCGGCCCTTTTCCAGAAGTTCCGACCAGGTGTATCCATTGATAAATTCCAGTTCAATACCGATCATACTGGCGAGCAGTTTGATGTAATCAATGGCAAACCCGGCTGGTTCTCCATTTTGGATAAAATCAAACGGGGGCCAGTCCAGCTCGTTTGCCACCCGGATTTTCGGGTGGGTCTCCACAAAGGTTCTTTCCTGACGGGTAAGTTGCAGTTCCGGAACAAAAGAAGTCTTGCTTTCCCCCAGCCATTTGTATTCCAGGGCGGCAATATCCCCGGGTGTGATGGTTATAAGGGCTTTTTCAAGCATGGTGTGCAGGATGGGCCAGTCCTTTCTGACCATGATGTGCAAGGCTTTCTGGTCATTGTTGTCATATTCATTGAACCAGCCCGATGTTTTCAATCCGGTCAGGTAATTTTTTTTGATCAGGTATCGTGCAACTGCTGACAGCTCGATGGCTGCATCTGCTTTTTTGTCCATTACCGCCATAAAAGCTTGTTCTGAGTTTTGAACCGTTAATATGTTGATATCCGGGTAGTTTTCCGTCAAGTAGTTTTCATGTGCCCATCCCTTGGGGCTTGCAACTATTTTTCCTGTCAGATCTCCAATACTTGAGATGCTTGAATACACCGGCACCACAAATACGTTTTTATCTTTATAGTACGGCTGTGTAAATAGGCCGAACTGCCGGCGTTCCCGGGTCATATAGGCGGATTGAAGAACATCCAGTTCTTTGTTTTTGAACATATTGAGGAGTTCATTCCACCGGTATCCGTTTATGTATTCAAATGTGATACCAAGCCTGGATGCCAGCATATTCATTACATCAATGCTCAGGCCGAAGGGCTGGTCTCCTACGGCAAAATCAAAGGGGGGCCAGTCCATTTCATTGCTCACCCGGATGACCGGATGGTCTGCAACAAAGGCTTTCTCCTGTTCAGTGAGCTGTAAAAAAGGCCTGGTGTCTGCATATGCTGCAGGCAGATGGCAGCACAAAACAAATACTATAAGAGCAGGCAGCAAGGTGCACAGCACATATTTTTGGGATCCCGGCATCAAGGACTTTTCACTCCAGTGACAATGGTATTAAATGACATGCAGCATATCATAAGGATGCGTAAAAACAAACAGCCTGACAGCGATTTATAGTTGATATCCGAGGTCAGCAGTATACTGTTTTCAGATATCAGCTAAAAAGTGATAACTTCGTACCCGTTTGCCAAAAAATCCCCCATAGCGGGATGGCCGGCCATGTCCCCGATCAGGGGGATGCCTTCTTTTTCCACGGCTTTGGTGGCCTTGAGCTTGGCACTGCAGGCCTTGCAAGCCCCATGGATGATCCCCAGGGATTTGGCTTGCTGGTAAAGTTTGGACAGAAAATGGTCTGGTTTTGCCATCTTTTCCACCAGGGTAACGGCATCACCTTCCAGCACAATCAACCCTTGCTTTCCCCTTTCATGCAGGTCAATACCGTTGAGCAGCACATGGACAAAACACAGGGGATCTCCCCTGAATGCAAAAAGAACAACATTTTTATCTTGAACAGGCAGTGTTTCCCGGGACATGGAATATCTCCTTTGATATGGGTGAACGTGGTTTTGAGGTCAGGGGGATTGTGATTATTTTCCTGCCAGCATGGAATCCGGCATTTTCACGGCAATGACCTGGCCGGTGGCGCAGATTGTGCCGTTGGCAGTCACCTTTTCATCCACAACCACTTTTTTGGGGGTGATCTGGGATACCGTGGCCCTTATTTCCAGGGGAACACCTAAGGGGGTGGGGGCCAGAAAATCCACTTTCAGAGAAGCGGTCACAAAGCGCAGGGCAGGCTCGCTGTCCATGGAGCGTCCCTGTTCCCTGTAAGTGGCGGCAGCTGCCGTACCGGTGCCATGGCAGTCGATGAGCGAGGCGATCAGTCCGCCGTATACAAATCCGGGTATGGCGATGTGATAGGGTTCGGGTTCATAAACAGCCACACTTTCTTCTCCATCCCAATAGCTTTTGATCTGATGACCATGTTCATTTTTGCGGCCGCAGCCGTAACAGTGGCTGAATTCTTCCGAATAATAATCCTGGAATGCTTTTTCGGTCATTGATTATACTCCTTGCAATCTATGGGTTGTGACCTGAGTGGTCATTGTGATGTGGAAAGGGTTTGTTTTGAGTTCCGGTGACATGATTCTATGCGTTACACCGAGCCGGTGCCGACAAACTGTATGCCGGCATTTTTCATCTGCAAGCGTGCACTATCACCGCCCACGGAATCTACCGGGCGGACGCCATCGGCAATCAGGAAGATTTCAAATCCTTCTTGTGCAGCTTCAAGGGCCGTGGCCAGCACACATACATCCTCGGCAAGTCCTCCGATGAACAGGCGGTTGATACCGTCTGACCGCAGCTTGACTGCAAGTCCTGTCTCATCAAAGGCGGAGTTCTGGTCCTGGTCAAACCTGACCCCCTTGGTTACGATGACAGCGGTATCCGGTACTGCAAGGTCCGGGTGGAACCGTGCCCCTTCGCTGTCCTGGATACAGTGGGGAGGCCATGGTCCGCCGTTTTCCGCAAAACTCACATGTCCTGCCGGATGCCAGTCCCGGGATGCAAACACCGGCACGCCGGCTGCAACAGCAGCGGCTATCCACTTGTTCAGAACAGGTATAACCGTGTCACCGTTTTCAATGGGCAACGCCCCGCCGGGGCAGAAGTCGTTTTGTACATCCACAATGATAAGGGCATCGCCCGACTGTAATGTCTGTGTCATGTGTTGCCTCCAGAAATTAAGTGTTGTCAGGATATCAAAGTTTTTCCCATTCATCTCTTTTGATTGTAAGAATATACCATAAAATTGTAATGGGATGGACATAAATTATTTTATTTTCTGAAAGGCTGTTTTCATGCCAGGTTATAGCGTTCAAGGGCTGAAGACACGATACAGTGTATAAGTTCCTGATAATCCCGGTCCGGTCCTTTGCCGGTGGCGTGGTAAAGGGTGAACAGCTGGGGGCTCCAGCTTTTGACCGGCTTGAGGCCGGGAATGCCGTTGGCTTCGATGATCTTCAGGTCTCCTTGGGCATCCATGCGCATGTCCACCCGCACATGATCCAGGCAGTTCAGGGCTTTTACAGCGCGTTGGCACAGGGCGGTTGCCTGGTCCGCCATTTTTCCAGCCGGTGTGATCCGGGTGACGCCCACACCGCGCAGGTCACTGCGCAGGATGGGGTATCGGCCCAGAAGCTGCGGGTCCACTTCCACCCGGCCTGGCAGAAACTTTTGCAGCCGGCCGTTGCCCAGCATGAGCACGGTGTACTCATCGCCGGGAAGGTATTCCTCCACCAGGGGATGCCCTGGTCTGCCAGGATGTCATGGGTGGCGGTCTTGTTGATAAGGGCTTTCATTGTGGCGCTGTCCGGCCCGATGTAGGGGATGGCCCGGGCATCAAAAAAATCGGCCAGCCACTGGCCGGTGTTTTTGCCGATAATATGGCTTTTGTCCGAGAGGTAATACAAAGCGCTCCAGACCATGTCAAACTCTTTTGTTTCCATGGCGGCAAGAAAGTCTTCCCTGGTGGAGACAAAGGCGATGTAACTGTCAAAGCCGCCGGCCTGGATCGCCTTGCAGACGCTGTGGGTCACTTGCAGATTTCCCCAGCCCTGGGCATCGCCGGCAGGACCTGTGAGCAGCAGAATGGTTTTCATGGACATGGATCTCCTTGCAAACTGTTTTTGTGCCGCCAGGAATGCCGGCGTATTTTTTTATATTTCAAACAAATCCGGGGTGAACCGGTAATGCTTCAATGCCTGCGCCACCCGGGGGGCGTTGGGGGCAAACAGCGCTGCATAGGCGCTGATCCGCTGTTCTTCCCAGGGCACCCGGGACAGGATCTGCATGGTGATGCACGGCGGTTCACTGCCCCGGATCGTGGACAGCCGGGATCGGGACTGGTTCATGCTGGATGTGGACGGAACCATCCCGGGTCTGGATTGATCCCTCCTGGACCGGGACTGCACCGTTCCGGTCCGTGCCCGACCCACTTGGGACACGGTCTGTCCGGCCCGGAAAAGAACCTGGTCGGCCAGCCCCTGGTTGGGGTTCAGGAGCAATGGCGGAGTGCCGGTATGCCGGGCAATGGCAGAGGCAAACAATGCCCGGCAATACCCGAAATGGGTGCAGCACAGCGTGGCAGTAACCGTTGGAAATAGCAAAGCGCCTTTTGCCATGGCCTGGTTCACATTGTCCTGAATCATGTTTCCCAGATCCGGGTCAAAGGGGTTTCGTTCAATCTTTCCTGCCAGGTTGACACATCCCTGGTTGATGATCCGGTCCGGATGGATCCCTTTGCGGATCAATTTTCGGACATGGACCCGGGACTCTGCCGTGGTGGGGGTACTGAACAGGATGACCCCGGTATCGGAGTGAGCATCCAGGGCTGCTGCCGTCATGCCCACTCCCTGGTCGATGATATCCTGCACGAAAATGGGAGTGGTCCTGGAAAAAGGCGTGTGAGGATAGATCACGGACAGGGTGTTGCAGGCAATCACAAGCATGTCCGGTTCCAGATCTGCCATGGCTTCTAAGGCATTGTCAAACACCCGGGCCTTGTGCGCCATATCCGGATAATGATTGTATCCTTTGTCCGGTTCGGGCCAGGCATTGAAATACACCAGGTGTGCGCGGGGCAAAGAAGATGCTTGGGCCAGGCCGCCGGCAATGGCGGCAAACACCGACAATCCCCCCAGGCCGGAGTCTGTCACCATGATGGTCTGTATGCCATTGTCCGCCATGTTTATTCCGGGATTTTCCGGGTCATCCATTCATGGACGATATTACGGGCCCAGGGGGCTGCATCATCCAGATTACCTGCCATGATACGGGTCATGGTGTCTTTGAGCAGTTCGGTATGCTGGAGCGTGGTGAGCCGGTTTCTGAACATGGCGGCCCCTTTGGGGGGATCGGTGTCGAGTGTGTCCAGGATTCCTGCCAGTTCCGGCTTCAGCATATGACGGCCGTAATAGTGGATCAGGGCATGCCAGGCATGTTCTCTGCCCCATGGGGTTTGCACAGGATCAGATACCTGCCGGAATGCGTTGAAAAAATCGGTTTTGGGAGGACCTTTCAACAGGCCCAATCCCTGGTTATGGATCTGGTATGGAACCATTTCCAGGGCCGCGATGCCCTGCCGGTCCAGTTCCACAAACAACACAAATCCCAGTTTGCGGAACAAAAGGTCTGTGGGCTGAAAAAACACAAAGTTGCCCAGGCTGTAAAACAACGGGGTGCCTTTGTGGATCTGCAACCCCTGGGGAACATGGGGGTGGTGGCCCACCACCAGATCGGCCCCGGCTTCTGCCAGCCGCTGGAAAACCTCTGTCACATACGGGGGAGGAAAAGGCATATATTCAATACCGCAATGTGCGATGACCAGGGTGACATCCACAGTGCCGCGCAGCGCTCTCACCTGTGCTTCCATCAAATCCGGGTTCCATCCCATGACCCCGGGGCCATGGGATGTTGCGCATGTCAGGTCCTCGCCCTCGCTGAAATTGAGCATGCCGATTTTGATATGGTTTTTTTCCATGACCAGGGGGGCCGCAGCCACAGACAGGTTCCGGCCCGCTCCGGTCCAGCGGATGTTTTTGTCTGAAAGGGTTTCCAGTGTCTGTTCAAACCCGGAAAGGCCGCAGTCCCATATATGGTTGTTGGCCAGGGTGACCGCGTCCACGGACAGAATATCCAGGGCCTGGATATGGCAGGGATCGGCCCTGAATGAGGCCCCGCTTTTGATCATGGCATCGCAGGTATGGGCCAGGGGGGCTTCCAGGTTGAAAATCTTCAGGTCCGCCTTGTTCAGGCAGTCAAACAGATCCCCGTAAACAGCGGCCGGGTCCTGTGCCATGATGGGGGCAAAGTTCCGGATCGGTGCCCAGTCCCCGGCAATACAAAGGCGGATCCGGTCCAGATTCCGCCGGCAGTCCCAGGTTCCATTTTTCCAGTTGAAATCAGGAGTCATGGCCATGGACCTTTCGGCTGCAGCCATGGGACGGCTGTCTGGATACATGGGATTTTTGATTGTGATGCCGGGGCGGCTGCCGGTAAAAAACGGGCATCCGGCTGGTGAGGCCCGCCACGATCTCATAGTTGATGGTATGGGCCAGTTTGGCCAGTTCATCCGCGGATATGGTGTCACTGCCCCGGGAACCCAGAACCACCACTTCATCTCCCAAGCCCGCATCCGGGATATGCCCCACATCGATCATGGTGAAATCCATGCATACCCGGCCTACCACTTTCGCCCGTTGACCTTTGACCAGCATATGGGCATTGGATGAAAACAGCCGGGAATAGCCGTCGGCATATCCCACCGGGACGGTGGCAATGGTGGTAGGCTGATCTGTGACATGGGTGCTGCCGTAAGACACGGCAAAACCCTTGGGCACCTGTTTGATCTGGATGATTCTGGAGAGGATGGAAAGGGCCGGGGTGAGATCTGTACAGTCGACTCCAGGGCCCGGACACAGCCCGTACAGTGCGATACCGGGCCGGACCATGGTGAAATGGCTTTGGGGCAGTGTCAGGGTGGCGGCGCTGTTGGCGGCATGGACAATATCCGGCACCAGTTTTTTTTGGGCAAGCCTGTCCAGAACCTGTGAAAAAAGTGCCAGCTGCCGTTCGGCATGGGTTTTGTCCCTGGCATCGGCATTGGCAAAGTGGGTATAGATACCTTCGATGGCCAGGTTTTCCAACTGCATCATGGCTTCCAGGTCAGCCATGGTCTGGTTCATATTCACACCGGCGCACAGGCCCAGCCGTCCCATGCCGGTGTCGATCTTGATGTGGGCAATGACGGTGCAGCCATGGGAAAGCGCAGCCGTTGATACGGCCCGGGCCGATGCCAGGCTGGTGAGGGTGATCCTGATGCCGTGGTCCTGTCCATGCAACGCCTGCAGGGGCAAGACATCGCCGAAAACAAGCATGGGCAACCGGATGCCGGCGTCCAGCAGCTGCACTGCCTCGGACATCCGTGCCACACCAAGAAAATCCGCACCGTTGTCCAGAGCGGTGCGTGCCACGTGAACGGCCCCATGTCCATAGGCATTGGCCTTGACCACAGCCATGAGCTTGGTTCCGGATCTGCAGTGCCGCTTCAAAACCTGGATGTTGCGGGCAATGGCAGACAGATCCACTTCAATACGGGTGCGGGGCGGCCTGGAAAACAAAGACTGCTGCAGGGGATCTGCCGGGCCGCCGGCAGAAGAGCCCGGCCGGACCGGTTCATGGCTATAAAATAATGTCATCCAGGGTCCGTTCTTTGATGTGGCCCAACACCGGCCTTACAAAGTCTTCCACACCAACTCCCATTTTCACCTTGCCGTCCAGGGTGCGCACAGACAGGGTCTGGCTCTCTTTTTCCTTTTCACCGATGGTGATGATCAGGGGGACGTAATTTACCTGGGCTTCTCTGATTTTCTTTTTCAGGGTTTCATTGCGATGGTCTACCTCGCATCGGATGCCGGCCGCATCCAGGTCTTTTTTCACAAATTCTGCATGATCAGTCAGATCCTGGGTGATGGGCAGGATCACAGCCTGGACCGGTGCCAGCCACAGGGGAAATTTTCCGGCAAAATGTTCCACCAGGATGCCGAAGAACCGTTCCATGGAGCCGTAGATCACCCGGTGGATCATGATGGGCCGGTGTTTTTCATTGTCTTTGCCTTTGTAGGTAAGATCAAAACGTTCCGGCAGGGCCATGTCCAGCTGCACCGTGCCGCACTGCCAGGTTCTTCCCAGGGCATCTTTGATATGGATATCGATCTTGGGCCCGTAAAACGCGCCGTCCCCTTCATTGATGATGTATTCTTTGCCGTATTGTTTCAGGGCTGCCTTCAGCCCGTTGGTGGCTTCTTCCCACTGGACATCCGTGCCGATGGATTTTTCCGGCCGGGTGGACAGTTCCAGGTGAAAGGTCAGGCCGAACTGCCGGTAGATTTTTTCAGACAAATGCAGCACTCCCAGCACTTCTGTCTCGATCTGGTCAGGGGTCATGAAAATATGGGCATCATCCTGGTGAAAGGAACGGACCCGGAACAGGCCGGACAGAGCGCCGGACAGTTCATGGCGGTGCACCAGACCGACTTCTCCGGCCCGCAGCGGCAGATCCCGGTAGGAATAGGACCGGGTCTTGAACAGGATCATGCCGCCGGGGCAGTTCATGGGCTTGATGGCATATTCCTCGTCATCAATGACCGATGTGTACATGTTTTCTCTGTAATTTTCCCAATGACCGCTCTTTTCCCACAGTTTGCGGTTGAGCAAGACAGGGGTTTTGGTCTCCACATATCCGCCCGCACGGTGGGCCGCACGCCAGTAATCCAGCAGGGCATTCCACATGTCCATTCCCCTGGCATGAAAAAAGGCCATGCCGGGTGCTTCGTCATGAAAGGAAAACAGATCCAGCCGGGTACCCAGTTTGCGGTGGTCCCTTTTTTTTGCTTCTTCTATGAGGTGCAGGTACTGGTTGAGTTTCTTTTTGTCAAAAAACGCGGTGCCGTAAAGCCGCTGCAGCTGTTCTCTGGACTGGTCCGCCCGCCAGTAGGCACCCGAGATTTTCATAAGCTTGATGCCTTTGATCATCCCGGTATGGGGGATGTGGGGACCCCGGCACAGGTCAATGAATTGGCCGTTCTTGTACAGGGAGATCTTTTGGTCGGCAAGTTCATTGATCAATTCCAGCTTGAATGGATTGTCTTTGAAGATTTCCAGCGCTTCCTGTCTGGACACCACCCGGCGTTCAAAGGTGGCTTTGGCCTTGATGATTTTTTGTATTTCCGCTTCAATTTTCCCTAAGTCATCTTCGGAAACCGGGGGCATGTCAATATCATAATAGAATCCGTCTTCCACCACAGGACCGATGGTGAGTTTTGCCTCCGGATACAGGTTGAGCACTGCTTCGGCCATGACATGGGCTGCGGAATGCCGCAGAATATCCAGGGCCTGGTCATCGTTGACCGTGATGAAATTGATGTGGGCATCGTTTTTGATGGGACGGTGTAAATCCAGCAGCCGGTCATCGATTTTCATGGCCACGCAGTTTCTGGCAAACCCCTCGGAAATGCCGACCGCCACATCCATGCCTGTGGGAAATTGTTCAAACTGCTTTATACTATTGTCTGGAAATGTTATGGTTACCATCTTAATTTTCCATTGTATGTAAAAGGTTTTAGATATAAAGATAAGGATTTTAAATAAAGTGATGCCAACAATCAAGGGAAAAGATGCTGCAATTTACCTTTATCGAGTCTGACGCGGATCTGGCAGGAGCCTGTGCCCAACTTTCAAAACAAGCAATTATCGGGGTGGATCTGGAAGCAGATTCCATGCATTCTTTCAAGGAAAAGATCTGCCTGATCCAGATCGCCACCAAAGAGGAAGCGTTTCTGGTGGATCCCTTCACCATTGCAGATTTTTCTCCCTTTGTGCAGGTATTGGAAAATCCGGCCATCATCAAGGTGGACAACCATGCGCCGCCGTATTTCAAGAAATTCAAGGGTGCGGGCAAACTGGACAACAGAAGCCTGGCAGTGCTGGAAAATCTGCTTGCCGTGCGCATGGCCATGGCCGAAAAAAAAGATGTCCCCTTGTTTAAAATCATGTCCAACCAGTCATTGCTGGCCATGGCAACAGGCCGGCCCAAATCCGTCCAGGAAATGGTGGTCCAGAAAATGCTGAGCAAACGCCAGGCCCAGATGTACGGCATGATGTGCAAAGAGGCCATTGACAAGGCCATGGCGCTTCCCCACCGGGATCTTCCATCCTATCCCAAAACCATTATGCCCAGAAAAACCCCGGCTGTCATGGACCGGATCACGGCCTTGAAAAAAATGCGGGAAAAGAAAAGCATATCCCTGGGCATGGAACCCGGATTTTTGGTCAACAACAACACCATTACCGCCCTGGCCCAGGAGAAACCAGATTCCCGAGAAGCGCTGGATGCCATGAACGTGATGCGCAATTGGCAAAAAGATGCCCTGGGGGATGACATTATAGAAACCCTCAAAAAATGCAATTGAATGAGTGGGAGGTCAGGTTTCTCACATAAACAGGCAATACAAATGACAGAGATCGCGTTTTCAAAGATGGAGGGCCTTGGCAATGATTTTATTGTCATGGATGACCGGGATGGATCCATTGAAGCATCCATGCCATATCCGCAGCTGGCAAAAAAAATATGCGACCGGCATTTTGGCATCGGAGGGGATGGTATTATCCTGGTCAGGGAGGCTGTCCACCATGATACCCGGTTTGTGATTTATAATTCCGATGGATCGGAAGCCGGAATGTGCGGAAACGGCATGCGATGTTTTGCAAAATACCTGTATGAAAAAAAGATTTTCCCCCAAAAAAAGATCCGGGTGGAAACTGCCGCAGGTACCGTGATTCCGGAGGTGATGGTTGATGAGACAAACCAGGTGACTTCCGTGCGTGTGGATATGGGAGCGCCTGTGACGGCCTGTCCGAAAATTCCGTTTGTCAGTGATGCGGATACGGCCATTGCAGAATCCATTGACATGGGTGACGGCCGGATGGTTGTGGCCACGGTTTTGTGGGTGGGAAATCCCCATGCCGTGGTGTTTGTCAAAAACCTGTCTGATGTGGATGTGAAAACACAGGGCCGGGCCCTGGAAATGCATCCCCGATTTCCGGAAAAAACCAATGTGGAGTTCATTGAGGTGGTGGATGACCAGACAGTGAAAATGAAGGTGTGGGAACGGGGGGCCGGCATTACCCTGGCCTGCGGCACCGGGGCATGTGCGGCGCTTGCCGCGGCCCATCTCACCGGCAGAACAAAAAATCAGGCC
>JAIVHE010000285.1 GCA_020201255.1 Desulfobacteraceae bacterium | reverse complement strand
TCCGGTATGCTCAGAGGCCATATCAATGGGAAAATCCATGAATAAAAACAGGCAGACAAGTGGCCTGACAATCCCATTCAAAAATCTGAGCCCAGAGGCCCTGAGAGGCGTTATAGAAGAGTTTGTGACCCGGGAGGGTACGGACTATGGCGAAGCTGAAATTCCACTGGATACAAAGGCACAGCAGGTCATGAACCAGCTGCAATCAGGGAAAGCGGTCATTGTTTTTGACCAGAAAACGGAAACCTGCAACATCATCCCGGCTGGAGACATCACCTCCACCTCATAAACAAAAGTTTATTGTGCTGATTTAAAAATAAAGAAGAAACTTATGTCCCATCAATTGACAAAATATAGTGATCTGAAGGTTGGTCAAAAAGCGTCGATCCAAAAAATAATAACTGAAGATGATATTTCCAATTTTATCGAAATTACCGGAGATAAGAATCCGCTTCATGTTGATCAATTATTTGCAGAACAAACTTTTTTTGGTCAAAGAATCGCCCATGGTATGATGTCAGCATCACTATTTTCGACTTTGGTAGGCATACATATTCCCGGCACCGGGGCAATTTATAAATCACAGACATTAGAATTTTTACGTCCTGTTTTTATCGGGGATACACTTGTCGCCTGGTTTGAAATTATTGCAATAGATCCTGAAAAAGAATTGATTGAAATTAAAAGTTGGATTGAAAATCAAGATGGTCAAAAAGTAGTTACGGGCAGGGCAGTGACGAGCTTATTGAGGGGGTTGAAAAACGCAAATTAGGGGAGTATTCAAGATTTTGTGTCATGGTTTGAGCTCCAGAATCTGCCCCGGCGCAAGCGGAAGTAAAAGCCAGCTCCGAGAATGGGCTATTCTTCCTTAACAACAAAATCCTGCTCATACACATCCAGCAACATCTTTAATTCACGAACATCCTGATTTCCAGGATCAAGCCAACCAGCATATGCTTCCGGCTTCACCACACAGGGCATCCGGTCATGAATATCCCTGACCTCACCCACCGCATCCCGGGTGATAATGGTGCAGCCATGATAATCCTTCTGCCAGGTATCCCATAACCCTGCAAATGCAAACGGTGCTTTGGATGGCAACTGGAAATAGTACTTGGTTTTCCTGTTACCATTCTTCGGATCTGCTTTCCATTCATAATACCCATCAGCGATGATCAGACACCGTCTCTTCCTGAAAGACTCCCGGAAACTGGGCTTCTGGTCCAGGGATTCCATTCTGGCATTGATATGACCGGTTACCTTTTTCTCTTTGGCCCATGATGGTATCAGACCCCATGTCAATACCATGTTCTATCCCCCAGGTGAGGCGTTTCTGGATCTGGACCGGCTTGCACACACCGATCTGACAGCCTATGGAAGGCAGATCCGGCACACGGTCCGGCAGCATACCGGCATTTCGGTGAGCATCGGCATCGAAGATGTCTGGGGGATCGGCAGAAGATATACTGAATTTCTGAGCATGCGGGGCATCCACACGGCCAGGCAGGCAC
>JAIVHE010000590.1 GCA_020201255.1 Desulfobacteraceae bacterium | reverse complement strand
GCCCGGTTTGGGCGCGCCGCCTCTTCATAGCCTGAATCATTTTCTTCATGTTATACCAGAGCCGTCTCCCGCCTTCATTGATTCATGTCAAGTTTTGAATTCGGTTTTTCAGCATGATGGACTGAAAAGGAGCGTTCAGCACCAGAACTCCAGGCAATTGCCTTCAGGGTCGGTGAGATACATCACTGTTGCGCCCCAGGGATGGGTGGTGACAGGTGTGGGGTACAGCCCGGCCCGGCACAGCCGGGACCGGGTTTCTTTCATCTCCTTGACCTGAAAAGTGATGAGATGCCCTTTTCCTAAGGTCGTATCCCGGGTGGTGCGGCCGGCATCGGCAATGCTCAGGCGGGCCGTGTCCGTGAGCCGGAACTCCACAAACCAGTCCCGGGCCTCGGTCACCGGCAGCTGAAGCCCGGTCTGGTAAAAGGCCACTGTTTCCGGCCAGTTCTCACAATATAAAATGGTATTGGCACAGACGATCTGTCCTTGCAGCCCGTAAGAATCCGGTCCGGATGCCGACCGGTGATGTGTCATGATGTAAGCACTTCTCCAATGGGTATGCCGAAATTGAAACAATTTTCTTTAATGAAGTAAAGGGGGCGCCTCTTAAAGTCAAGGATTGTTTTCCGCTGTTTATCAAATGATCCTTAGGGAATTCACAAAAGATAATCTACGTGTTTTTAAAAAATGCAATATTCTCCAAAAAACAAATAGATATACAAATCTGTCATATTGAAACACAACTTTCCAATAAAATGCGAGACAAATGCGAATGGAGGTGATAATAGTACAATGTATAAATGACATAAAATTTATACATGAGGTAGTGAAAATGAACGAAGAGACAAAAATTCTGATAAAAGAAGCAAGCAAAAGGATGACGGGCTTCAACAGAAGGGCATATCAGGGACTGTGTGACAAAAGGTCTCAAAGAAACTCAAACTGGGATCAAATGCGTGGATAATTTTATAGGACGTGGAAGACAAAAAACAGAAGATATTGTTCCTGGTTTGAAAGAAGACATAATATCCATTGTAGAGCCGACAACACAGGCTGACCCGGCCATGAAAAGCACTCTAACATATACAAGGATTACAGGCAAAGCTCTTAGAAAAGCTTTGATTGATGAAAAGGGATACAAAAGTGAGAACCTTCCCTGTGAAAACACTTTGATCAACATGCTTAATCGCATGGGATACAACTTGAAGCGGGTCCAGAAAAGCAAACCGGTGAAGAAGATAAAAGAGGTTGATGCAATATTTGAAAATGTGTGAGAGGCAAATCGTAGATCCGATGAAAATCCCGGGTCACTAAGAATTTCTATTGATGCCAAAGCTAAAGTGAAGATAGGTGAGTTCTCACGAAACGGAAAGTCACGGGATCGGGAAGCTAAGAAAGCAGAAGACCATGACATGAATCCCGAAATGAAATTGGTCCCATATGGTATTCTTGACGTATTGAGCGGAAACCTTTCAATCTTTTTAGGTACTTCTTTTGAAACAAGTGATTTCATTGTTGACTGTTTGGAAGACTGGTGGGAAAAAAACAGTAAGATTTATTGTCAAATAAATGAGTTAGTTATCAATCTTGATAATGGTCCTAATTCAGCAAGTGGCAGAACTCAATTCATTCGCAGAATGATCGAATTCAGTGACAAAACCGGATTGCGAATCCACCTTGTTTATTATCCCCCCTATCACAGCAAATACAACTCGATTGAAAGATGCTGGGGAATATTGGAAGAGCATTGGAATGGAGAACTGTTGGATTCAGTATCAAAAGCTGTTAATTGGGCAAGTTCGATGACATGGAAAGGGATAAAGCCAGTTGTCACTTTAGTGGAAAAATTATATAAAAAAGGCATCCGGCTTACGAAAAAAGAAATGGAATCTTACAATAACAGAATTAAACGTGCGCACAAACTACCCAAATGGGATGTGGTCATTGAGACAGGATGTGGGTAGTTTATTACTTGTGAACTGCCTTACAGCACTGGTGCTTTTTGTACTGTCCGGCATCGGTCCGGAAATATTTTCTGTTCATGCGGCCTGGGAAAGGGGGCTGATGTCCCTGGCGGCCCTGGTGACCGGATTGATTTCCGGTGCAGTTCTGACCACGGTACTGCTGCCGTATATTCCTTCCAAAAAGTTTGCTTTCAAAGGCATTGTCATGGGAAGTCTGTGCGCCCTGCTTCTGGTGCCGATTATTTTCAAAGGTGGGGGCGGCTTGGCCGGTGCAGCCGCCCTGTTTATTTTCAGTGTGATGGTCAGTTCCCATCTGGCCATGAATTTCACCGGTGCCACTCCGTTCACCTCCCCTTCCGGGGTGGAAAAAGAGATGAAGCAATACCTTCCCGTGCAGCTAACCGGAATTCTGGTATCTGCGGGATTATGGGTTTACAGTGCATTCTGATCCCTCAGGAGTGTA
>JAIVHE010000284.1 GCA_020201255.1 Desulfobacteraceae bacterium | reverse complement strand
TGCATGGTCATAATGGGTATGGGTGAGGATGATGCCATGAATGCGCGTGATGCCAAGCCGGTGCAGCTGCTTGACCAGATAGGGTTGAAATGCTTTTGGACCGGTATCCACCAGAAAACACTTCCCCTGGCCGGTTACCACAAATACATTGGCGTACAGACAGACAATCCGGTGAATCCGGATACTGTTTTTGGTGATCCAGGTGTTCATATTCATACGGTGTATCATATTCATCCGCAGGTGTGAAGCACAACAGATGAAAACTCTTTACATTTTTATCCCATTTGGGATATAGTTTTATCAGTATAATCAATTGTCTTACAGGGGGTAAATCCATGAAAACGCAAACAACCATAAGAATAGATCGAGATAATTATGCTCAGGCCAAAGAAATATTAAAATATCTGGGGTTATCATACTCACAGGCAATCAATATTTTTAACAGCATGGTCGTTTCAAAAAAAGGGATTCCTTTCGAAGTAAAGATCCCTAATGAGGTAACGCTTCAGGCAATGAAAGAAGCAGATAAGCTACATGGCGAATTTGTAACACCGAATGACTTCAGAAGACAGCCGGTGTCATGAAATTGTTCAGAACCAAAACATTCAAAAAAGACTATCAGAAACTCAAGATCACCGACCAGCAATATGAAAAATATATCAAAAGCGTGTTTTTACTTTTAGATGAAGAACCACTCCCTCCAGAGGCAAGAGATCATAGCTTGATAGGAAATTATTCAGGTTTCAGAGAATTTCATGTTGGTGGGGACACCCTGGTCATATATTGTATCAAAGACAATATTTTGAGGGTAACGAGAATCGGTACACATGCGCAGCTATACAGTTGACTTTTATGTAATGTAAATCCATTTTCTTCCACCCGGGAATATGATAAGAAACTATGGTAAAAATAACCATTTCCAAATCTGATTTTGGAGGAACATATGACACAACCAATTGACAGCGTTCTGGTTCTGGGGGGTGGAGTGGCCGGCATGGCAGCAGCCAAAACCCTGGGGGACCAGGATGTGATGGTGCATCTTGTGGAGGCACAGGACCGGCTGGGGGGCCATGCCGCATCCTGGGCCTGCATGGCCACGGACGTCTGCCGGCACTGCGGGGCCTGCCTGGCCCGGGACATGGCTGACCAGGTCAGCCGCCATCCCGGGCTGAACCAGATGCTCAAAGACGATACCCTGAACGCTTTTCTGGGCACCGCCAGCCCTCCTGAAATTGCCTTTATCCAGTGCGTTGGCTCCAGAAACCGCCAGCTGGAGCGCGATTTCTGCTCCCAGGTCTGCTGTAAAATCTCTTTGCGGCATACCCGAAAACTGCTTCATATTCTGCCGGAAGCAGCCATTACCCTGTTTCATCTGGACCTGCAGACCATCGGCAAAGAAACCCGCTGCCTGGCTGCAGACATGTCCGCCAGAATTGATATGGCCCAGGGGGTTCCGGCGGAAATACTGGAAGATACTGAAACAGGCCGGCTGCGCCTGGTGACAGAGGATCCAGGCACCCGGTCCAGAATCGCCCGCTCCTTTGACCTGGTGGTCCTGTCCGTGGGCATGGCCCCGTCCCCGGAACTGGAAAAACTGGCCCCCCTAATGGGTATCACCCCCAACCATTGGGGATTTTTCAATACAAAGGATGCATCCCTGGCCGACGGCATTTATGCGGCCGGGTGCGCTGCCGGGCCCAAAGATATCGCGGGATCCAAACAGGATGGGGTTATTGCCGCAGCAAACGTTCTGGAAGACCTGGGACATGTGCCAAAAAAAAACACCGACGTGCTGGTATGGGGAGATGGGGATCAGGCGGTGACAATCGCCCGATCCCTGGCCCAAAAAGGACACAGAACCACCTGTTTTGGCAGGAACATCCCTGATGAAAACACCCCTGATGAAAACACCCCTGACAAAAACTCCCCTGACAGGAATATCCCCGACACAAAGGCGGCAGCCGACCAGAAAATCACCTTCATTGACCAGGGAAAAATTCTCAGTGTCGACGGGGTTGCCGGTCATTTCATCATCCGCCATGAGCAGGATGGCAGCAAAAAAACAGTGACCTGCAAGGCCATCATTGCCGCGCCTGAACCGGAATTCATCTCCCCTGCAGGCCAGGGCGACTTTTCCAAAGCCATTGACATAAAAGCATTTTCCCAAATCCCGACGGACCAACTGGCAGATACCAGTGTGATTCTTCTGGATTACACCGGACCTGAATACAAAGCAGGATCACGCCTGGCAATGACATCTGCCATAGCCGCACAAAATGCCGGCAAACAGGTCACGGTGGTAATGCATAAAATGCTGGTGCACGGCATTCTTGGCCAGCAATTGTATGACCAGGCCCGCAATGCAGGGGTAAAATTTTTGCGGGTCAACACCCCGGAGGATATTCAGATTCACCCAACCACAACCGGATTTTCTGTATCCCTTGATGAAGCCACCCTGCCCGGCATTCCCATCACGCTGCTTTGCAGCACCCTGGTCATCGGGGCCAGCCCCATGCCCGGGCCGGATTTTGAAAACACTGCCGGCCTGTTACAACAGTGCCTGGACAGGGAAGGTTTTTTACAATCTCCCAATGTCCGGCACCGGTTGACCCAAAGCCCCAGACGAGGCATCTATTTTGCCGGCACCTGCCATGATGAGGTGGATGATACGGATCTGGCTGCAGAACTGA
>JAIVHE010000283.1 GCA_020201255.1 Desulfobacteraceae bacterium | reverse complement strand
ATGTATGTGTTAGCGACGGCGTGAAAATGTCATAAAATACCCGGTTTGAAAATGTATGTATAAAAACGGCCGGCGGATCACTTTTCTCGGGTCCGCCGGCCTTAAAATTTATTCAGTTTTTTCTTTTCGCATTCTGTAGCTGTCTCCTTCGATGACCACCGCCTCGGTATGATGCAGTAGTCTGTCGAGCAAAGCAGAGGTAAGTGTGCTGTCATTGTTGAAGATAGCCGGCCAGTCCTGGAACACACGATTTGTGGTTATGATGATCGATCCCTGTTCATATCGCTGACTGATAATCTGGAACAGCAGGTCAGCCCCGGTTTTATCAATAGGAAGGTACCCTAGTTCATCCAGCAGAAGTAAAGAGGGTTTGATGTATTTTTTCAACTCCTGTTTCAACTGGCCTGCATGCTGTGCTGCCACAAGATTATTGACGGCATCAATGGCAGAGGTGAACAGCACATTCTGATTTTTAAGACAAGCCTGGTATCCAAGTGCTGTCAGAATGTGCGTTTTCCCAAGTCCGACAGATCCGATAAGGACGACATTGCTTTTTTCTTCGATGAATTTCAAACGGAACAGGTTTTCAATCTGAACCCGATTGATTTTTCTGGGCCATGTCCAGTTGAACTGATCCATTGTTTTTACAACCGGGAACCGGGCCAAACGGATTCGACGCAGGACCGCCTTGTCTTTTCGCAATGCGGCTTCCTGTTTGATCAGTTCGGTTAAAAAGTGAACATGGGTCCACTGTTTTTGAGCGGCGATTTTTGCGACGGCTTCATAGTTTTCCCTGATATAAGGCAGTTTCAGATATGCCAGGTATTTTTCAAACTCATGCATGGTCACCTCCTGTTTTGTATACGGACAGATCCGGTGGATCAATGGTCAAGTTCAACAGATCACTGCTTCTGGTGACATGCAGTGCGCCGGGTTCTTGGGTCGGACGGGATCGCTGCTCCAGGATATTGGCAATATATTCGCTTGAGAACGCATCGAATTTAATGGCATCTTCAATGGCCAGGGCGACCCTTTCTCCGGGATAGATCTCACTGAGTGCAACAATTTTGCGGATATGGTGGAAGGGATTCAACCGCCGCTGTCCCAGTTGCTGATAATATTCCGGGGCCTTGTCGGACAGGGTTAAAAAGCGCATGTAAATGGCCTGGTCCTTCGCTTTTTTCTCATGGTAGAGGCACAGGTGATCCGGATATTTTTTCAAGGTGAGCCTGACACCTGCTAGTTGGGCAGGGACCGTATACCGGTTGTCGTCAAGGCTGACCCTGTACTGAACAGATGCCCGTACCTGGCTGGTCTGGCCGATATCATAAGATGAGACCGGCAACCCGCGAAGATAGGGTTTTTCATCTGCTAACATATCTATGGGACGCTTGCCGGTCTCTTTATGCATCCTGACATTGGCCACCGTATCCAGCCATTGTTTCGTCAGCGGATCCAATACGCTGAAGTCCGATATGTTCAGGCCATTTAACAGATTTTTTTTGACATACCCCACCGCGTTTTCCACCCGGCCCTTTTCATTGCCTTTACCCACGTTACAGGCCACAATGTTAAATCCATAATGATTGGCAAAATCAATGTAGCCCGGGTTGAATACCGGGCCGGATCCGACGGTCCTTTTCAAAACAGCGGATTTGAGATTATCCACCATTATTTTTTCGGGAACCGAACCAAAAAAACGAAACGCATTCTGATGACAACCCAAAAAATGCTCCATGGTCTGGGACAAGGTAAATTCAAGATACATCAACCGGCAGTAACACAGCACCATGACAAAAAAGCTCAACCTCCGAAAGGTGGATCCGACACGGACCGAACCATATGATCCCCAGTCCACCTGAGCGCATTCACCCGGTGCAAACACCAGTTTTAAAAATGGCCTTGTTTTGGGAGGGCGGATTTTTCTGACATAATCTTCCACAATGGTGATGCCGCTATCGCAGATGATCCCGGGTATAATAATTTCTGATCTTTGTGTAGGTCTCATAATCAATCATCGGCCACCCCCTGCAGCACCGGCCAAAACTTCTGCCAGACTCATCATCTGACCAGAACCCCGGGGAATGACCCGGGGCTCCAGACTGAGCACCTGGTATATCGGCTCCTGCCAGGCGATCAGGTTGTTTTTTATCAAACCGGACCGGGCCTGCCGCAGGGTCTCCATATCCATGTTCAGCTGCTTCATGATGGATTTGTCGGCGTAATAGCTCAGCCCCCGGGCATCCGCCACACAGACCAGAAACAGATATAAGGCCGATTGTTCATGGCTGCATGACGTAATGTACCGCTGCCTGACCAGCCGGTGATCGATCCAGCTGAAGCTTTTGGGAATTTTACGGATCCTGTTTTTCATAACCGGTTCTTTTACAATCATGTTTATCTCCTTTGTTTTGGGGTTGGAACAATAAAACTTCCTGCCCGAATTGTTCCATACGAAGGAGGGTTCTGGCTATGTCATCTTGTAACGTTGAACCGATAAAACTGGATATTAACCCTATGATTACAGCAGGTTGTGCGGTTAAGTGATCTTGTAACGCATAAAATGACTGTGTGCGAACATTCTCTTTATTTTCAACAGGTTGCAACGGTAAGTGATCTTGTAACGCATTCGAGGTTTTTTTGTGCCGACTATAACCCGGGTTTTTTTTGCGCCATTTTTGAACCCGCTCGACATTATCCGGGCCGGAAAAATATCCCTGATTCTCGGGCTTGCTCAACCACTTTTTCTGGCTGGCCGCCTTGCTTGCTTTTCGACACTCAGGTTTTCGGCAATATTCTTGCTTGTTGATATTCCTGGGGTCGGGGGGAAACAATTCATTGCAATTATTGCACTTTTTCCGTTCATATCTTTTCATTCACAACCAGCCTCCACATATCGCCGTTCAAAATATGGATATGGTTATGCCTGAAAAAAAATGTCAGTGAAACAGGAAGAAGATGAAGAAAATCTGTTTAAAAAAATTTAAAATCAGGAAGAAAATAAAAAGAAGAAGATACATTTTCAAACCGGGAAGAATATGTCACTTTCAGGTCGCCCCTCACAGTATTCCCGGGCATTCGTCAAAAAAGAATAGATTTTGGGGAGGATTCAAA
>JAIVHE010000338.1 GCA_020201255.1 Desulfobacteraceae bacterium | reverse complement strand
GCATTTCTGGAAAAAGGGTTGAATCCGTTTTATTTTGACAAGATAAGGTTTGTGGAAAGTGTGGAAGAGTCCATGGCCCTGAACAGGGATGAAACCCCCCATGTGGTGATTTCCGCTTCAGGCATGTGTGAGGCCGGCCGTATTCTCCATCATCTGCGGCATAAAATCCATAACCCCAAAAACACCATCCTGATTGTGGGATATATGGCCCAGCACACACTGGGCCGGCGTATTGAAGAACTGGGGACGGAGGCAGCTGAAAACAGCTCTTCCAAAAATCTTCCGGAAGTCAAGATCCTGGGCAAAACCTATCCCCTTGCCGCCCGGGTGGAAAAAATCGGCGGATTCAGTGCCCATGGCGACAAAAATGAACTGGACAAGATTATCACACAATCCAATCTGAATATCGCCAAAATTGCCGTTGTTCACGGGGAAGAATCCCAGAGCAAAGCGTTTTCCACCCATCTTGGACAAAAAGGATATGATGCGTTCATACCGGCGCCAGGAGATCGTGTTGCGTTGTAAGGGTGAAAAAACAAGGAAGAAAAATATACGAATACATTGGACAAGTGGTATTTGACGTTTTATGTTAGGTTTCAAGTTCGTTTTTCCGGTACTGAAGGTACAGGAAAATAATGTGAATGACCGGCCTGTAAACCAAAACAACAACAAAGGGCCGGCGACCGGGGCAATAAACAGCCCTGAAAGGATTTTTGTAAAATGACTGAAACCATCAAGGCAGGCGATACCATTTCTGTGGATTACACGGGAAAAAAACAGGACGGCACGGTGTTTGATACATCTGAAGGAAAAGCACCCCTTAAATTTACTGTGGGAACGGGCATGCTGATCCAGGGATTTGACAATGCTGTACTGGGCATGAAACCCGGTGATTCCAAAACCGTTGAAGTCCCCCCGGAAGAGGGATACGGTCCCCGCCACGAAGATGCCATTGTGAATATTCCCAGAGAACATATTCCAGAGGAAATTCCCCTGACCGAAGGGATTGTGCTCCAGCTACAGGATCCCCAGGGAAAACCTGTGCCGGCCACCGTGGCCGAGATCACCGATGAAGCCGTAAAAATGGATATCAACCATATGCTGGCAGGGGAAACCCTTATCTTTGATATCACTGTCCGGGAAACAGGGCTGGAACCCGATACCCAAGACTGTGGCTCCGGCGGCTGCGCTTCCGGTGACGGTGGGTGTGCCGGCTGCTGATTCCCGGCGGCTCCGACAGATCCGGCAGCTCCGGCAGCCAAATGACAAACCGCACGTTTGAATTCAGGCCCGTATTACGGGCCTGAATTGTAAGGAAATGAGACATGAAAATTGCCATGTGTCAGACCAATCCGGTATTATTGGATGTGCAGGCCAATGTTGAAAATGTTATTGAAAAGATCAGCCATTGCAAAGAAAAGGGCGCAAACCTGATCGTATTTCCGGAACTGGCCTTGACTGGATATTTTGTGGGGCTGCATTATCACAAGGCATCGCTGCAGATGGATTCGCCTCAGATCAAACGCATTGCAGCCGCTACCAAAAAAACGGCGGCAGTGGTGGGATTTATTGAAGAATCCCGATCCATGAATTTTTACAATTCCGCCCTGGTGGCAGTGGACGGTGAGATAAAATTTGCCTATCGGAAATTGAATCTTCCCAATTACGGGGTGTTTGAAGAACGCAAATTTTTTTCGACAGGAAAGCATGTCCGGGTATTTAAGTTATGCGGGTTGAATCTGGCTGTTTTCATCTGCAATGATTTATGGCATCCCTCTTTACCCTATCTGGGCATTACCCAGAAAGCTGATGTGTTCATTTCCATATTTAATTCCTCTGAAGGATCCATGGCAGATGAGTTCAGCAATATTGAAAGCTGGGAAATCATCAACCGGTTTTATTCCCGCATTTTTGGTATTTATAATATCTGCGTCAACCGGGTGGGTGAAGAAGGGCCTGAAAAAATACGATGTAATGTCACAAAAAACGGGGAGACCGACTTTCCGGAAGCTTTTCGGCTGCCTGATATGGAAAAGACCTATCACTTCTGGGGAGGCAGTGAGATCATCAATCCCTTTGGGCAGCCCATGCTTTGTGCCAAAAAATTTGCGGAAGATGTGATGATGGGAGAAATTTCAAAAGATATGCTGCGCCGAAAAAAAATTGTGCTGCCGTATCTGAAAAATGATGATCCCTATTTCACCCACCGTGAACTGCAGCGTATCCTTTACTGGGAGAAGTCCATAAATGACTAAAAAAAGACTGGTACTGGCAGTGGATGACAAAGCCCGGAACCTGCAGTTTTTAGGCAAACTATTGTCTGACAATGGGTATGAAGTGGCCATGGCCCAGAGCGGACAGCAGGCTTTGAATTTCATTTCCAAAAATGAACCGGATCTGATTCTGTTGGATATCATGATGCCGGAAATGGATGGATTCGCAGTCTGTGAAAAAATAAAAGCGGATTTTACCGCATGCCATATTCCCATTATTTTTCTGACCGCCAGAACCGATACCAGTGATGTTGTCAAGGGCTTTGATGCGGGCGGGGTGGATTATGTGACAAAGCCTTTTCATTCCGCGGAACTGCTGGCCCGGGTCAAAACCCATATCGAGGTAAAGATTCTTCGGGGGCTTTTGCCCATCTGTTCCAGCTGCAAGAAGATCCGTGATGACCAGGGCTTCTGGAAACAGGTGGAAGTGTATCTTGAGGCCCATTCCCAGGTAAGCTTTACCCATGGTATCTGCCCGGATTGTTTGGACAGTCTCTACGGGGATTCCGACTGGTACCGCAAACACAAAGACAAGCAATAACCTGTTTCCAATATTTCAACTCACAAGACACCCGCAAAGGGGCCTGGTCAACATGTCGAAAGTCACATCCACATGGGATTGCCCTGGTGTTTTTCTTGCAGGCATGTTGCTTTTTTTCAGGATTGCGTTATTGTAATGAGGTTATGAAATAAACCTGAATACAGGAGTAAATATGAGTTGTGTAATCGCCATGGCCGGTAAGGGAGGGGTTGGGAAAACAACCGTTTCCGCGCTGGTTGTCAGATATTTGACAAAGAATTTGAATGATCCGGTTCTGGCCATTGATGCCGACCCCAACAGCAATTTGGGTATTTTGAACCGGTTTGCCGATGAGTTGGAAAGCAATTACAAATACCTGCTGGTGGACAATGAAGCCGGCATGGAACATTTAAGCCGCAGGACCAGCGGCAAGGTGGACATGCTGCTCATGGT
This sequence comes from Desulfobacteraceae bacterium, assembly GCA_020201255.1. Classification (GTDB taxonomy): domain Bacteria; phylum Desulfobacterota; class Desulfobacteria; order Desulfobacterales; family Desulfobacteraceae; genus Desulfotignum. The sequence continues at coordinate 6,103 of JAIVHE010000338.1, read as the reverse complement.
AACGGATTATGCGTTGCGGGGCTTGCGGGCCGTGGGCCGCATCAATGATATGCTGGCTGATCTGAAACTGGATGTGCGGCAGAAAGGACTGGTGGTCAACCGGGCACCGGAAACACTCAGCCAGGCATTTTTAGACGAAGTGGAACAGATCGGGGTGCCTTTGTTGTGTACCATTCCCCAGGATGACAACCTGCTGGAATTTGACATGGAAAGGCGGTCAATGCTGGAACTGCCTGATGACTCCCCTGCGGTGCTGGCGGTGGACAGCCTCATGGAAAAGGTTATCCAAAAAGTGGTGGCCTGATCATGGGATATGTGTTTGATTTCAAAGAGGCGTGTCAATATGATGCCTGGTTCGAACAGGCCGGGAATCGCCATTGCCTTGATCTTGAAATCAAGTTGATCATGGATCTGCTTGATCTGCGGTCCGGCCAGCGGCTTCTGGATATCGGCTGCGGGACCGGCATGAGCCTTGTGCCGCTGCTGGACAAAGGACTGAGCCTCACCGGTATCGATCCGTCTGTGCATATGCTGGACAAGGCCCATGAACGGCTGGGAACCCGGGTGGATCTTCACCGGTGTGTTGCAGAAGATCTGCCTTTTGAAGACAATGCCTTTGATACAGCCCTGTTTTTCACCACTCTGGAATTCACAGACCGGCCGGCCAAAGCCATTGAAGAAGCCTGCCGGGTGGCAAAGGACCGGGTGGTGATCGGGGTGCTCAACCGGTATGCGCTGCTGAACATGTACCGGCGGTGCAAGGGCTTTTTTTCCCCCAATATTTACAATAATGCCCGATTTTTCAGTATATGGGAACTCAAGAAGATGCTTTTGAGCATTCTGGGGGATGTGCCTGTTCACTGGCGTACCACGGCCCAGCTGCCGTTTTTCCGGGGCAAAATCATATCCGCCGTTGAGAACAATATTTTTGTGCAAAAATCTTTCTGCGGAACATTTATCGGCATGCGCATCAAGCCGGTGCCAAAATTCAGGGTCCGGCCCCTGCCGTTGAAAGTCAAGCAGCAGAAGATGCACAATCCTGCCACAGGGCTGGTGACTACCTCAAGGGCCCGAGATTGACGTGGAAGCATATCAGTATGACAAACCGGAAAAACCGGCCGGTGCGCCGCCGGTGAAAGAATCGCCATGACCACTGGTTTTAAAAAGAAAATACGCGATTACGGCAAAATGATCAAATTTTCCCATACGGTTTTTGCCCTTCCATTTGCTTTGTCTGCCGTGGTTCTGGCCTGGCAGACCCATGTTCCTTCACTATGGGAGATATGTTTGATTCTTGTGGCCATGGTTGGGGCCCGGTCCGCGGCCATGGGATTCAACCGCCTGGTTGATGCGGATATTGACCGGATAAATCCCAGAACCGCCATGCGGGAAATTCCGGCCGGAGTTCTGTCGCGAAAAGAAACGCTGCTGTTTGTAGCCATTTCCAGCCTGGTGTTTGTGGGCGCTGCAGCACTATTGTCGCCGGTGTGTTTCTGGTTGTCATTTCCCGTGCTGTTTGTGCTGTTTTTTTATTCGTACACCAAACGGTTTACCCCCTACTGCCACCTGGTACTGGGGTTTGCCATCTCCCTTGCCCCTGTGGGCGCCTGGATTGCAATAACCGGCAGTCTTTCCTGGGGGATTGTTTTTCTGGGGGCGGGTCTCTGGTTCTATATTGCCGGATTTGATATTTTATATGCCTGTCAGGATATCGGATTCGACCGCAAACAGGGGTTGTTTTCCCTTCCGGTGATTCTCGGGGTTGACAGGGCCTTGCAGGTGTCTTCCCTGTTCCATGTGATTTTCATGGGGTTTCTGGTGGCGCTGCACATCAGTTTTGCCATGCATCCGATGTTTCTGGTATTTCTGGCTGCCATTGCAGTACTGTTGGTTTTTGAGCATCGTCTGGTAAAGCCGGATGATCTTTCCCGGATTCATGTGGCATTTTTTCATATCAACTCTGCAGTATCGGTGATTCTGTTCACCGGTATCCTGCTCCAGACCATCCTTGTGGTGTGATAATGACAACCTGTGACAAAATTATTGTGGTGGCCGTCACCGGGGCTTCAGGCTCCCTTTACGGGGTACGGCTGATAGCCGCATTGCTCCGGCAGGATGTACGGGTGATGGCCATATTGTCCCATGCTGCAGAACAGGTTTTATCCCATGAAATGGGGTATGACCCCGGGATGGGGTTTCATGATTTTCTGACAGCCTACGGCCTTGATCCTGAAATACGCAAAAAACTTACGGTGTTTTCCCAGGATGAGATTGCAGCTGCACCTGCCAGCGGCTCTTTTTGTCACCATGGGATGGTGGTGGCACCCTGTTCCATGAAAACCCTTGCAGCAGCAGCGGCCGGGTATGCAGACAATCTGATCACCCGTGCCTGCGATGTCACCCTCAAGGAAAAAAGGTGTCTCATTCTGGTGCCCAGAGAAACCCCGTTGAGCCTGATACACCTGGAAAACATGGCCCGGCTGGCGCGGGCCGGTGCCGTCATCCTGCCGGCAGTCCCCTCTTTTTACAGTTTTCCCGGCACCATAGACGATCTGGTGGATACGGTGGTGGCAAGAATAATGGACCAGCTGGGGGTGGAGCACAGCCTTCTGGCCAGATGGGGAGCGTGAAAGATTCCTTGATTTTTGATGCGGCCCGACACATTTTGCACACGCTCCGTGAAAATGGATTTTCCGGCTATGTGGTGGGTGGCGCTGTACGGGATATGCGCATGGGCAATCGTCCAAAAGATGTGGATATCCTGACCGATGCCTCCATAAAAACCCTGGAAAATCTGTTTGGCGGCGGCAAAGTTCAGATCGTGGGAAAAACCTTTCCCATCTGCATCATTGACAATATCGAGGTGGCGGTCTGTCGGGCAGGTACCCGCAATTTTCCCGCAGATGACCTGGGAATGCGCGATTTTACCATCAACAGCATGGCCTATGACCCTTTGCAGGATGTGCTGCTGGATCCTTTCAACGGACAGAAAGATCTGGAGAACAGGGTTATCCGTTTTACCCGGGATGCGGATGCCCGGATACTGGAAGACCCGGTGCGCATGATACGGGGGTGCCGGTTTGCCGCCCTTCTCGATGCGCGGCTGTCGTCCTCAGCCCTGGATGCCATAGAACGTCACGCAGGAAAATATGCCGGACAGGTGCCGGGGGAACGGATCAGAACGGAAATTATCAAAGCCATGGCAATGAAAACCCCTTCTGTGTTCTTCCGGCTGATGCACCGCACAGGCTTGTTGACCTGGGTTCTGCCCTGTTTGGAACGGTGCTGGGGCCTGGATGGGGGCCCTTTTCACGGAGAAACCGTTTTTGAACACTGCCTGCTGGTAGGCGATGCCCTTCCTGCCCGGCAGCCGCTGCTGCGCCTGGCCGGGTATCTCCATGACACCGGCAAGGTGGATGCACAGGGTATCAAGGAAGGACGTGTCACCTTTCACGGACATGAAGTCCATACCGCTGCCATGGAAGCAGATCTTGATCGGCTGCGGTTTTCATCTGCCCAAAAAAACTATATCCTGGCCCTGGTCGGGTCTCATATGCGGTCGCTGGCTGAAAAGACCCGTCCCAAATCCGTTCGCCGCCTGCTGGCCCTGCTGGCGGAAAACGACCTTGATTTTGCGGATTTCATGCGGCTGCGCATTGCGGATAAAAAAGGAAACCTGGCCAAATCCCCCTATACCCTGTCGGATATCCGGGACCGGGTAAAAAAAGTCACAGATGAGATAGCCAGGCAGACCGCTTTTCATCCCGATGACCTGAATATCACGGGAAATGACATCATGGATATCTGCAAAATCCCGCCTGGTCCAGATGTGGGCAGAATAAAGCAGCACTTGTTTGAAAAGGTTCTGGATGATCCCGGCCGCAATACCCGGGATCAGCTGATCGAAATGGTTGCGGCCATGGACCGTGATTGACGTTTGCCTGCCCGATGATGCGCGGCAGCGCCATACATACCATTATGACCGTATCAACAAAAGGAAGAGACAATGGGCGATATCGTTCTCATCAACATAACCGGCAGGGACAGAACTGGGCTGGACGCTTGTTTTACATGCATTCTGGCAAAGTATGATGTCAGGATACTGGACATCGGCCAGTCTGTGATTCACGAACACATCTCCCTGGGTATCTTGGCCGATATTCCCTGTGCAGATGATTTTTCTGCAATTTTCAAGGATATGCTGTTTGAAGGCTATACATTGGGACTCAAGGTTGATATCAAGCCCGTGGATCCGGATAATTATGAAAAATGGGTCCTTGCCCAGGGTAAGGAGCGCCGGATCATAACCATTTTGGGCAGAACCGTCAGTGCCAGACAGATTGCATCGGTTGCTTCCGTTTGCGGAGAACACGGCCTGAACATCGATTATGTCACACGGCTTTCAGGGCGGATTTCCCTTCGAAATCCCCAGCCCAGGCCCAGGGCCAGTATCCAGTTTTCCGTTTCAGGCACCCCAAAAAATATCGGAAAAATGCGGGGCCAGTTCATGGAAATCTCCCGAAACACCGGTGTGGATATCTCATTTCATGTGGATAATATCTATCAGAAAAACCGGAAACTGGTGGTGTTTGATATGGACTCCACCCTGATTCAGTCTGAAGTGATTGTGGAGCTGGCCAAAATGGCCGGTGTGGGTCCGCAGGTGGAACAGATCACCCGATCCGCCATGCAGGGAGAAATGGATTTCAAAGAAAGTTTCCGGCAGCGTGTGGCACTGCTCAAAGGGGTTACACAACCAGTCCTGGACCAAATCCTTCAGACCCTGCCGTTGACCGAAGGTGCTGAACTGGTTACCGCCACCCTCAAACGTCTGGGATATAAACTGGGTATTTTATCCGGGGGATTCACCTTTGTGGGTGAGTATCTCAAAGACAAACTGGGGTTTGATTATGTGTATGCCAATGAACTGGACATGGAAAACCAGGTGGTGACCGGACGGGTTACGGGGGATATCGTGGACGGGGAGAAAAAGGCCTGTCTGCTGCGGGAAATCGCCCAGAAGGAGAACCTTTCCATTGAACAGACCATTGCGGTGGGAGATGGTGCCAATGACCTGCCCATGATTTCCATTGCCGGACTCGGGGTGGCGTTCAATGCCAAACCGGTGGTGCGGGAAAAAGCAGCCAACGCAATTTCCTCCATGGGGTTGGACGGTTTGCTGTATCTCATGGGAATACATGAGCGGGAAATTCAACAATTCAATCCAGAGGCCAAAAGCTAACCATGCCGGCCTGCCATAGGGTTAAAACTATGGATTATAGTTCCCTGTAGGCCGCACCGCAGCCGGGACTTTCATATACCTTTATCCGGGTAACCTGGATATGATCGGTGTTGAGTCGTCTGGACATTTCCTTGTAGAGAAATTTGGCAAGATTTTCTGATGTGGGGTTGATGCTGCCAAATTCCACCACATCATTGAGCCTGGTATGGTTCAGCTTGCCCAGCACATCCGACAGCACACTTTTTATATCCCTGAAATCAATGCCTATGCCCAACCGGTTGAGTTTTGTACATCGGACATGGGCTTCAACCGTCCAGTTGTGACCGTGAAGATCGGTACAATTCCCATCATATCCCCGGAGGGAATGGGAGGCGGCAAAATGATCCTGAACAAATATTTCGTATTCACCTGGCATCAGACCCCCTGACTAAAAATAAAAAAGCCCCTCTTAAAAAAGAGGGGCATTGTAAATTCTGGTAGCGACGCAGGGATATGCCCCGAATCCTGCTTGAACCCTTGAAAGCCCCGTCACCAAAGGAATTGCCATAATCACAATTTCAAAAAAAATGTACCAAAAGAATGTACTCCGGTCAAGCCTTAAATTTTCCGGGACAAAATGACCCCAAAATGTGAGACTTTATTATAAAAGCTGACAGGAATATGCGGCAGATAGGAAGAATGGAAAATCAGCCAGAGAATTGTAAGGACTATTAATTGTGAGGACCTTTAGATCCTGCATTAAGGGAGAGAAACATAAGACATAGTCCGCACCATTTCATGGCAAGAATACTAAACTAAAAAAATGTTCGATCCTTTTTTCAATTATACAATGCAAGCAAAGAATCAATCTCAGTAATTATC
>JAIVHE010000282.1 GCA_020201255.1 Desulfobacteraceae bacterium | reverse complement strand
CCGATGGGAGACATCAGATCAATCACCCGCATGGAAAAATTGTCTGATTCCGCCTCAAGATTCATTTTGCGCTCCGGATACAGGGGTAGCAGGTTGTCAAACAAAATGGTTTCCGCAGCCAGCTCCGGACTCTGAAAATTCACCGCCTCCACCTTGAGCAAGGCAAAATATCTTTCTGAATCTTTGGGCTGTCTGACCTGGCCGGAAATGGTATCCCCTGTTCTCAGGTTAAACCGGCGGATCTGGGAGGGTGAGACATATATATCATCGGGACCGGGCAGATAATTGTAACCAGGCGCTCTGAGAAAACCAAATCCATCCGGGAGAATTTCAAGGGTCCCTTCTCCATATACCTGGCCGGTTTTTTCTATATTGGCCTGGAGCAGTGCAAAAATCAATTCCTGTTTTTTTAATCCACCGATCCCTTTTATATTGTTCTCTTTTGCAAGCTTGGTCAGCTCACTAATCTTCATTTTATTGAGGTCTACAAGGTTCATTCGCACTCCCGAATTTTTATAATTTTTCCGTGTTCCGGCATGGTTTTTCGAATTTTAACAAGGATCAGCGTTTATAAGGGATACCTTTCGATAGTCTGGAAAACGCAAGCAATTGCGGAGATGCAGACAGATGGCTGGTATTTTTTTGAAGAGCGGTATTATAGTAGGGCATAAATTTTTTCTTGTCAAGAATTCTTTTGCTGAAAAAGGCCATCGTGTTGACTTATAATACAGGGGTGTGATATTTTTCAAGCCTGTTTTGCCAATACATTTAAAAACCAAGAAAGGAAGACCAACTGTGGAAAGAACATTATCCATCATCAAACCCGACGGGGTTGCCAAAAACGTTATCGGTGACGTTATCAACCGATTTGAAAACGCCGGCATCAAGATTGCCGCCATGAAAATGCTCCAGTTGACCAAATCCCAGGCCAAAGGGTTTTATGCCGTGCACAAAGAACGCCCGTTTTTTGAGAGCCTCACCGATTTCATGACCTCGGGTCCCATCGTGGTCATGGTCCTGGAAGGGGAGGACGTGATTGCCAAAAACCGCACACTCATGGGCGCTACCAATTTCAAGGAAGCCAAGGAAGGTACCATTCGGCGCGAATATGCCACAGACATTGAAAAAAACGTGGTCCATGGATCGGATGCCCCTGAAAAATGGCTGCGCTTTTTTTTATCACCATCCAGCCGTTTTTCACCTCATGGTGACAAATTTTCCGTTCCGGTATCCGTCCATATCCAGGCTCACAAAATCAAACCCCAGGTCCTTGAGGGCGGTTGAAATCTGTTGGCGCACCCCCATCATGGAAACCATGGACCCGGCATCGGTTTCAATGCGGGCCACCCTGCCGTGGCACCTCACCCGGACATGGACAAACCCAAGGGATTTGATAAAGAATTCCGCCTGTTCAATGCGGTGAAGCACATTTGTGGTGATCAAAGTTCCAAACGGGATCCGGGTAGCCAGGCAGGACTGGGACGGCAGATCCCAGGTAGCAAGCTCCATCTGTTTTGAACAGATACGGATTTCTCTTTTTGAAAATCCTGTATCCAGCAGCGGGGCCTCAAATCCCAGTTCTTTTGCTCCCTTCATACCCGGCCTGAAATCTGCCAGGTCATCGGTATTCACTCCGTGCAGCACATGGGCAATCCCAGCCCTGTCGGCAGCATCCTTTATCAAAGTAAACACGGCTGTTTTGCAATGATAGCAGCGTTCAGTTGAATTTTCTATCACCTTTGCATTCTTAAGGATATCTACTGTCAGGATCTGATGTTCCACACCCAGGTTCTGTGCCACCTGCCCTGCCCGCAAGATTTCTTCTCGGGTTACAAACGCTGAATCCACGGTGACCGCCATCAGGCGCTCCATACCGGATGCAGCTGCCACCGCCAGAAGAAAAGCAGAATCAACCCCGCCGGAAAATGCAACTGCAGCGGTTTTCATACGCTGTAACCCGGCCTTGAGTACCGTTATCTTTTTATCACAGCCCGGCTGTGTTCTGTCGGTCATCATAACATACCTCTCTATGGGGCTTCCTTTACCGGAATGTCATCTACATCTTTTGCGCATGGCAAATTTCCAGAAAATCCTTGACACCATTGGGCCTTTGGTGTATAAACCCCGGACATTCCATTATGGTGGGTGATCGTCCAATGGCAGGACTACGGACTCTGACTCCGTCAATCTAGGTTCGAATCCTAGTCACCCAGCCACCTGTAAAAATGCTCCACACAGGTTCCTCACTGCTCAATCAGGTTCATTTTCCGAAAAAAGGGCGATAACCGAATTCATGTAATTTCCATGCACTGTAACACATCGCTTTTTTGTTTTTTTTAAATTATTGAACCATGAATCCCTATCATGGAGAACTATATCATTCAAGAGATAACTTTGTCCACCAGTACCGGTTATACCTCTGTAACCAAGCACTTGAAACAGATGCCGGAACATGATAGATTCACACCATACATCATAACCCATGCCATTGAAGGAAGACCCCATGAACCCGATTTTGGACCTTTTGTCCGCACACCGGTCCATCAGAAAATTTTTGGATACACCCGTGGATGCGGATCTGCTCAGATCACTTGTAGTTGCGGCCCAGTGCACCAGCACCTCCCACCATGTCCAGGCATACACCATCATCCAGGTCCAGGACAAAAATGTTAAAAGGAAAATCGCGG
>JAIVHE010000589.1 GCA_020201255.1 Desulfobacteraceae bacterium | reverse complement strand
AATGTTATGAACGGGCCGCCAATAAACACCTGTGCTCTCCATTGCCAATACCGGACACTCATTATCCAGCAACCAATTCTTCATCTTGACAAGATCATCGGTGAACGTCCCAAATTCTTTTATTTCATACTGTTCCTTACCGTTTTTATCCACAATGATAAGACAGGCTGAAATTTTTTTCTTATGAACGTCCAAACCGCAACAAACAGGGTGAACAATCTGAATAAATGTGGTATCTAATTTCTTGGTCATAATTATCCTCTTAATTTTATCGGGTAAATAAAAAAAATTTGATAATTATGACCATTTTTCCAATTTTGCAAGTGTTTCATGCTTTGTTGTGCCCGTCAGGGCATGGCCGTTAGTAGAAAATCAGATGACATTCTGTAAATCAAGGGCGCAGGGTGAGCTGATTTTTTGGAGTCAAGCCAGTCACTGTTAACAGAAGAAAAAAATGGATACTATTTCAACCGGTCATGTCATCTGTTTTTTTATTGACTCCGGTGCAATTCATGATAATATAGACAAAATAAAACTCTAAGTTTGTATTTGTCTATATTATGCTGGATCGAAAAATTGAAAACGAGTTACAGGTAACTGCCGGGGAATACCCTGTAATTACCATCATCGGTCCCCGCCAGTCCGGGAAAACCACCCTGGCCAAAAAGGTTTTTCCACATCACACCTATGTCAATCTTGAAAACCCTGAGCTGCGCACGCTTGCCATGGAGGATCCAAAAACGTTTATGCTCAGATATCAGCCGCCGGTCATCTTTGATGAAATACAGAACGCACCGGAGCTGCTTTCCTGGATTCAGGTTTCTGTGGATGAAACCCCTGAACTGACTGCAGGCTATATTCTGACGGGCAGCCACCAGCTGCGGTTGAGAGAAGCCATTACACAGTCTCTGGCAGGAAGAACGGCACTGCTGACGCTTTTGCCTTTTGCTCTGAATGAACTTTCGAAAGATTATGTTCAAAATGAACGGGAAACATTGATCCAAAATGGCTTCATGCCCAGGCTTCATGACAGGAACATCAGACCCGAACGGTTCTACAGGGATTACTTTCAAACCTATGTTGAAAGAGATGTTCGAAAACTCATGGCCATTGAGAATCAGCAGGCGTTTGAACAATTTTTGAAACTTCTGGCCGGCAGGATCGGAAATGAGATCAATTACAGTTCTTTGAAAATATGGTGGTTGCCGAGGCGTATAAGGCCAGGACAAATGAAGGCAGGGACCCGGGGCTTTATTTTTACCGTGACCAGAACCAGAACGAAGTGGACCTTCTTTATCCTTCCGGGACATCATTCATTCCCATTGAAATAAAATCTTCCCGCACTTACAGGGACGAATTTTTAAAAGGGATCCGCTATTTTCAAAAGATCTCAGGATCAGATCATCCCGGCATGCTCATTTATGACGGGGATCTGGAAATGGAGAAACAAGCGGCAGCGGTAAAAAATTTCCGCCATTTCCGGGCATGATAATCACATATTCCCGGAGCAGGTCATTACGGAGTGCGCAGCGCCTCCACGGAAATGGTGACATCGACCACATCACCCACCGGCCAGGGGTCCGTGGAGGGTCAGGACAGCATCGGTTTCCAGGGGGGTGTCCACCGATATTTTCCGGTTGTCCAGAAAAACCATAGGCACCAGCAGGGGGCTGATGCCCTGGTCGATCAGGACCTGCCGGACCGAAGTGCCTGTTTTCACAAGGATCCGGCAGGTTTCCTGTTTTGGGCAACCCATATCCCTGAAGATGCTCAGCAGGCTTTCAGACAGGTTCAAAGTGAGGGTGATCATTCCACCGCCAGGTTGAATTTTTCCAGGGTTTCCCGGGTGGGGATGCCGTTTTGATCCCACCCCCGGGCTGTGTAATAGGCATCCAGCATCTCTTCGATCACGGCGAATTCTACCAGGTGGCCCTTGTTGGGGCCGGATGGGATGGGCTCCTCATAAAAACGCGGGGGCGGGTAATCGTATTTTCTGCCGAAATCCGGGATCTCCCGCTTGTTGAACATCCGGTTCAGATGCCAGATCTTTTCAGACAGATGCAGCAGGTCCTTGTTGAAATCCAGTTTTTTTCCGGTGGCGTGATAATACAATTCCTCGTAATAGTGGGTTTCCAGGCCGATCTCCATGTACTGGAGCCGGCAGGTGCCCAGGATGTCGAAAGCCGGCCGCAGGTGCTGGGACTTGAGCACCAGGGGCACCACGTTTTTGTGGTCTGCCTTGGGAATTGTTTCAAAATCAGCCCCCTGGGAGATGAGGTCATGGACATTGGCATCCTGGCTGCCGCCCACGGCATTGGCCACATCCGATCCCAAAACCCAGCACCGGCTGTGGTG
>JAIVHE010000281.1 GCA_020201255.1 Desulfobacteraceae bacterium | reverse complement strand
TTGCCAATGGAATACCCCAGCCCTCCGGTAATGTGATGTTCGACAAAGGGATTCATCACGGCCAGTGCACCTTCCGGAGGCACCGGGTTTTTGCCGTAGACGTAACCCGTTCTCAGTCTGAGTTGCTTCGTGACTGGATATTCCACCCCCAGTTTAAAGACCCACTGATCGTCCCAATCTGTATTCATTTCATAGGTCTTGTCGGGTGCCGGGCAACCGTTCATGGTCACATGGGTCATCTTGACAGGGATCTTGTTATAATAGGCGGACCAGTTCAGCCACTCCACATCAAAGGCCAGAATGAGGCCGCCAAGGCTCTTTATCCTCCTGAACACGCCTGCCTTGATGGATTGGGGCCATCCGATGTTCATCTCCAGATCGCCCCTCATGAGAGACTGCTGGGGCATCCCGGGAATATCGCCCGTGGGAGCCGTCATGGTTACATCGCCCTTGATGTCGATATCCGCAGGAGTGGAGTAGGCAATTCCGAACCCCAAGTCATCGGAGGGATTATACAGCAGGCCCACCCTGGTACTCAGGCCGATGGCATCTCCGTCCATGTCCGCAGCCCAGAAACGATTCATGGAAGGCTCATAAAAAGGCATCTTCATCCGCATTGTGGAATAGCCCGCATTCGGAGACAGGGCCACCGACAGGTTATCCGTAAGGTTATACGCAACAGTCGGGGTGACTTTCATGTAGCTGAACTGCGAAAAATATTCGATGTTGGTGATTCCAATCCCGGGTCCCATCACATCGTTATTCACCCTCAAGGATCCATAATCCGTTCCTGTTCCTCCTTCATTGTACATTCCCACCCCGAATGACCATCTGCTCTCCGGGTCATGCCACACAAAACCGGCAGATGGGATCAGGTAGATCGGAGGGTTCCCTTCGGTATCGTTCATGGGGTTTTCAAAGGAAAACATAGGGAGCATCGTCTCCAGATTCATGTCGATTCTTCGGCCATCGATCTTCGATATTGCAGCGGGGTTGGTGTTCATCACGCTCGTGTCGTCGCCCACAGCGATGGATGTCCCCCCCATCCCCGCGCTCTTGGCACTGTAGGCGATGTTCTGCATGCCCGAGTTGGCGCACACAGTCACAGGGTACAACAGGATGATGACAAGGGATATGAGACCTGCTGCCTTTACCTTCATGCCGCACCCTTACATCTACGTCGAGTAACCCATTTATCGGAACACTCCACCAAAGTTGAGCCGATTTTCACCAAAGAGAACAATGGTTGAATCCACACACGTGGCCTGCCTGATGTTTTTTTATATTTCAAGGTTCTGTTTTTTGTTTTCCAGCTCTTGTTTTGCGGTTTGTATCAGGTGAAAATCTTTGACTATTTTCTGTGCTTTTTCTCTGGTTTTGTCATCTTCGGCGAAACTGATCGCTTTGGCCGGACATAAATTGAAACAGGTCTGGCAAGCCACCAGGCAATTTGTCGGTTGGGCAACTACTGTTTTTCTTTTTTTGTAATCAAATTTATACACACCTCTGCCACAGGTGGTAGCACACATTCCGCANCACATTCCGCACCCGATGCAGTTTGATTCGTCTACAAAAGGGTTCCACTTAATTCTGTTGCGGTCAATTCCGTGGAATTCAGCGAATTTAGGGTCTTTTTTTTGATGATCAGTCATGTTTTTCCTCTACTCCTTATGATTTTAAAAAATTGTTAAAATACCAGGCGCAAGGTATTTGTGGTTTCTTTTTGTACCAAACGCCTGTCCCTTTTTCTGGACATAATTTTCGTTTTTTTGAACATGATTTTCAATCAGGTAAATCATGTACATACAACTGCGGTGGTATGTAAAAAAACAGATGCCGGGTATGTAGAACCTTCGTAAGGTTGAAAATCTCTTTTTTGCGGATTTCCACATGCATCGCAATGCAGTGGAGAACAAACAGACCTCTTTGACAGGTGTGTGGCACTGAATCCCACAACGGCACCTCAGCCGGCACGACTGATTTGGGCCGCACGGTTTTCACGGAAATCGTTTGTACCGCTCCGTTTGCTTGCCGGTATTACTGTCGTTCCTTTCACCTTTTTGTTTACAGGGATCACAGTCTTTCCTTTAATGGCATCGGTAACCACGGCAGCCCCCCCGAAAAACCGTTGGTGATCATTAATGTTGAATCTGTTGCCCGTGGTATTGATCAGCATGGTGTCTTTTGTGAATATCAGATCTTTACCAAAAGTAAAATCACCCTGTACGGTCAGGTAATGACAGTTTTTCAGGGAAGGTGCACCCGCAGAAAAGCGTTTTTCAAAATCATCGATGAATTTGTAATATGCAGGGTCCAGATCGATCTGGATATCCTCTGTTTTTCGTTTTGGATTGGGAATAATCTGGAACTGATCAGTTAAAACATACCGGTCAGACCGCACGGCCAGTAAATCATTGGTGTTTTTTACCGGGATGAACCGTGTCCGGGGAACCCGGATGGCGCCGGCCCGGTCAAAAACCGATATGGCACTTCCCATGGCTGTTTCCAGTTGATACACAGGCAGGGAATCCGGGTCACGGGGGTCCACGGTCTTCTGGTTCCAGATCAGGGGCAAAGGCATAACCCCATTTGTTTGCGTTATGATCCGCTGTAATGTTGGTAAATGTATCCACAGGTTGTTGGTGTTGAAATACCGGTGTTTTTGAATATCCTGGAAAGCCTGCATGTCCTCATCATTTTGTGGACACTGGGCGATTTCCCGCAGCAGATATCTGCCGGATTGCGATTGGGCCAGGTGCCCGCCTTTTTTGTCGTTTCCAGTTCGGTCTGCGGTTTCCATCATAAAACAGTAGTTGTTTTCAATAAAATATCCCAGAATGGCCGGATCGATAACAGCGCCCAGATTGTCAATGTTGGATAAAAAGGCATATTCATACCCATGTTCCAATAATTGATCCAGCATACCGCTGCTGACCAGGGCCGCATATACATCGCCGTGA
>JAIVHE010000033.1 GCA_020201255.1 Desulfobacteraceae bacterium | reverse complement strand
TTTATAGGCATTGTCGTCAAAGGTTTCCCCGTCTTCAATGACTTCTGGAATGGGGCCGAAATCATTGAGGTTTTTGATGTCCAGGGGGAATCCCTTTAAAAGGTCCTGGATCTCCCGTGTTTTGCCTTTGTTGGTGCTGGCGAGTACCAGTATCTGTTTCAATGGTCTGCTCCTGTGTGTTTATGGGGTGATGTCGTGTTTATAATATAATGAAAATTATAAGACCGGGCCGGGCCTTTGTAAAGTCGGCCTTTTTTTGATTTTCTGTCATGCAGCCTGCATGGGGGTTTTTGCCAAAATTATTGACACAGGACCTACAGATTTGGCTACACGAATTACAGATTTGATGACAGGGCCAGCACATTCCTGTTGATGGCAGCCTGGATGCCCGGGTGCACATAATCATGATGCTGTTCTTCAAAGGCAAGGTATACCAACATGGCATGGACAGGTTCTATCTGCATCTGCGACAGGGCCGGTAGATGGTCATTCAATGGTTTTGACAGGCCGGCCAGAAGGATGCGGATGCTCTGGACAGCTTCGGCTGCCGGCAGTGTCACCGGTACATGTTTCTGTGTGCCGATTTTTTTTTCCAGGGCCGGGTCAGGCTGGCATGCAGTCAGCTGGGTGGCCAGGCGCAGAAAAATCCGGGGCCTGATTTTAAAGGCAGGTGCCCAGAAAAAAAGGGACTTGTTTTCCCATTCAGGTTTCAGGGCCCGGGGCAGATTGCCCAGCCTGACCAGATCTGCATAAGAGGACAGGGAAAATGCGGAGATCCTGGCAGATATTTTCCAGAACGGGACCATGACATCGGTATCATGGCCGGGGCGGGCACAGGCGAACCTGATTCTGGCCAGGTGCCTGTCCCGTGCTTTCCACAGGCTGTGGCAGTTGCGGCACACCAGCACCAGAGAATCGCGGCTGCCTTCCAGGTCCCATCCGCAGGCCGGACACAGGCCTGGAACAAAAACGGTCTGCTTTTCCGGCCGGCACACCGGCAAAGATTGCAGATCTTGGTCCGATTCCGGGACAGACCCGGTGGGGCGGTTCAGGATGGCATCCACCAGGACCCCGTCTTTCGCATAAAACGGGGAATAGATCAGGCTGCGGGTTTCACCGATATCTTCTGTAAATCCGGAAGCCGATTTTTCCTGGATACGGGAACGGGACTGTTGTGTCCGGCCCAGGACTGTTTTTGCATCTGCCGGTCGGAGAAATCTGCCCCGGGTTTTTGGCGTGATCTGTTTCAGGGGCAGGGCCTGGGACCGGAATCCCAGAGAAAACGGCAGATTGGAAAATGATTCCTCCAGAGCAAGGGCGGACAGGTCCAGAAATTTGTGTGTCATTCCGCGTGTATGACAGGCGTAGCGCACCCCTTTGAACCGCCAATAGGGGATATACATAAGTTCGTCATCTTCGGGGACTCCTGAATCTGCCATTGCAGCGGAAGATCTGGAAAACATGTACCGGGGAAACCCCTGCTGGCAGATGCAGGACTTTACCCGGCAGTATTCGCAGACAAAGAACAGGGTATCTTCCTCCAGGACAATGGGGGCACCGCACTGGGGGCATTGATGGGAAACCCGGAAACTAATGTTTTTCTCCGCACTGGTTGCAGAAGACAGCCTCCTGCAGATTTTCAGCCCCGCAACGGGCACAGAACCGGGATGCAGGCTTTTTTTCCACCTTGTTGCCGCATCTGGGGCAGAACCGGGCCCCGGGGGTGAGGTTTTTGCTGCAATGGGCACATTTTTCAAAAATCACCTGCTGGTGTCCGCAGGCAGGGCAGAAATTGGCATCCGCCGGAACGAGATGTCGGCATTCCGGGCACGCCGTGGTTGCAGATGGTTCTGTTTTTTGGTTTTCCGGTGGATGCAGGTGCCTGGCAAACATGCCCGGCAGCATAACCCCCAGCCCCATTCCCATGCCGGCCTGGGCTCCGCCGGCAGCAGTGCCGTCCGGGTTGTCGGCAATTTTTTCCATGGCCATGGCGGTTTTCATCTGCATGAGCTTGTTCATGTCGTCAAACACCCCCAGACGGCTTTTGTCGTCAATGGCTTTTTGCACCTCAGGGGGCGGTGTGATGGCATTGATAAACAGCTGGGTCAGGTGCAGGCCGAACCGGGAAAAATCTTCCACAAGCCTTCCGGCAAGGCCTTCGGCAAGTTCATCATACCGGGCAGGCAGATCAAAGATGGTGGCGATCTCTTCTCCGATATAGTCATTGAACCGGGAGACCACCACCTGGTTGAGATATTCTGCTACCTCCTGTGTACTGTATATGCCCTGGGTGCCCACCAGGCGGTTGACAAACAGCACCGGCTGGACAATTTTGACATTGAACACACCAAATGCCCGGAGCCGCACCAGTCCCAGTTCCGTGTCTTTGAACGCCACCGGGTCCCGGGTGCCCCACTTGAAATTGGTAAAGGTTTTCAGGTTGGTGAAATAGACCTCAGCCCGCAGGGGGCTGTTGAATCCCCAGGGAAGGCTCAAAATCTTTGTGAGAATGGGAATGTTGGCGGTTTTCAGGGTATGGCGGCCAGGGCCGAATGCCCCCACGGCCTTGCCGCTGTAGAAAAAGACAGCAGCCTGGCTTTCCCTGACCACCAGCTGTGCTCCGTACTTGATCTCAGCCGACCCCTTTTCCGGCAGCCGGTGGACCAGTTCCTGTCCGGTTTCGTCAAACCACTCCAGCAGTTCGAGAAACACAAGGTTGTTGGTTCCCATAGAAAATCTCCCTCTATCCAATTGAAAATACCATTTATTGGATTGTATTGATATCCATTTTGCAACCATCATCTCTGAACATTTCGACCATATCAGGTTCGTCATCCAGTACTCCCTGATGGGCAATGACATCGGCCGTATATCCGGACATGAACAACAGGCGAATGCCGGGGTAAAGTTCGCTGATCTGCCCGGCCAAGTCCCGGCCGTTCATCTCTGGCATGACCACATCGGTTATGAGAAGATGAATTTTATCTGCATGGGCTTTTGCCAGGTCGATTGCCTCAGCAGGGGTAGCTGCGAATATAACCGAATATCCTTTCCTTCCCAGCATCATTCGGGTCATTCTGAGAATGGTGGGTTCATCTTCCACCAACAGAATGGTTTCTGTTCCTCCGGCGACTGCTTTTTTCTCAAGAACGGCCTTGTCTGTTTCTTCATCGTCAAACAACCGGGGCAGATAAATTCTGAAGGTAGATCCCTGGCCGGGTTCGCTGTATACATTGATGAACCCGTTGTTCTGTTTGACAATGCCATATATGGTCGCAAGCCCTAAGCCGGTGCCTTTGCCCACTTCTTTGGTGGTGAAAAATGGCTCGAAAAGATTTTCCAGTATTTCTTTGTCCATGCCGCAGCCATTGTCGCTGACTGCCAGCAGCACATAATCACCAGGGACAAAGCCCGGATGTCCGTTGCAGTAAGCCGCATCAAAGGTATGCCGTCCGGTTTCAATGGTGAGTTTGCCCACACCCGTAATGGCATCCCTGGCGTTCACACAAAGATTGGCAAGGATCTGGTCTATCTGGGACGGGTCCATTTTGATTGGCCACAGATGGGCGGCTGGTTTCCAGACCAGGTCGATGTCTTCCCCGATGAGCCGGCGCAGCATATTAAGCATGCTCTCCACAGTATCGTTCAAATCAATCTGTTTGGGAGAAATGACATCCTTTCTGGCAAAAGCAAGCAGCTGCTTTGTGATATCCGCCGAACGTTTGGCTGCTTTTTGAATCTCATTCAGGTCGGAAACCAGATCGTTATCTTCATCCGTCTTCAATAGTGCCAGTTCTGTATGTCCCAGTATTATTCCCAGCATGTTGTTGAAATCATGGGCCACCCCTCCCGCCAACCGCCCTACGGATTCCATTTTCTGCGCCTGTTGCAGCTGAGATTGGAGGGTTTCTCGTTCTGCTTCTGCCCGCCTGCTTTCGGTAATATCACGAACAATTCCCCGGAACCCTTTGGGAATGTCTTTTGAATCTTTTACAACAGCAGCGTTATATTCAAGGGTTCTTCTCTGACCGTCCTTTCGGATAATATCCCACTTACATCTTTGAACCGGTTTGCCTGTGGTGAATATTTTGTTGTAAGTATGATAAACATTTTTTGCTATTAATTCTTCAGCGGCATAACGGCTGAAATTTGTGCCTGTCATTTCTTCTCCGCTGTAACCAAAAATATTCAGAAAAGCTTCGTTGAAAAAAGTGAAATTACCAGCCAGGTCAACCTCATGATAACCCTCTGACATTTCATTGAGGATAGTCCGGTATTTTTCCTCGTTTTCTTTCAGTGCCTTTTCGGTATGTTTGCGCTCTGTGATATTTCGGCAGGTTCCCATGTATCCAATAAAATCTTCCTCTTTCCCAAAGAGGGGGGTCGCGTTAGTTTCAAAAATCACTTTGGTTCCGTCTTTGGCGAGAAGAGTGTCCTCTAATCCAACTATTCGTTCATATCTCTTTTGCAACTTGGAAAAGATTGGAATGATTCTCTCTGCTTCAGACGGAGTCATGAAATCAAAAGGTGACTTACCTAAGATTTCATCCAAACCGTATCCCAGAAGTGCTTCTGCCTGGGGACTCACGTAAATATACCGGCCGCTTGTGTCCAACTGCCAAACCCAGTCAACTGTATTCTCGACGAGAGTACGAAATTTTTCTTCCTCGCGGCGTATGGTTGCCTCAGCATGCTTTCTTTCTGTGATATCTTGGTGAATACCTAAACACTTTACAGGAATACCGGAGTCGTTCAGTTTGAATTCTCCGATAGAGTGCATAACGCGTTCTTTTCCATCCGGACGGACAATGCGGAACTCCATGCTCCATACGCGCCTGGCTTCGGTCATTTTTTTAATTTCCGCCCTGATACGCGTCCGGTCCTCCGGATGTATCAAGTCGTTGGAAACCTCGGTCAGGTTTCCAACAAAGGATGTTTCGTTCAGTCCGTGAATAACGTACATATTTTTCGACCAGGTGAGTGAATCGTTGGGCAGGTTCCAGATGAAGCTGCCCATGGAAGCCATCGCTTGTGAATGGTTAAGAAGGGTTTCTCTTTCTATTAACGCATCCTCCTGTAATTTGAGATCGGTGATGTCGCGGATAATCGAGAAAAGCAGCTTTTGATGTTGAATTGTTATAGGGGTTGAATGGACTTCTACATCACGAACCTGTCCGTCTGCCAGCAAATGCCGGAACTCGAAGACGTTGATATGTTTTTTCAGTGCAGAGTGCATCTGTTCGGCAATTTGTTCTGGCGATGAAATGTTGAGTTGCTGGATTTTCATCTGAAGCATTTTTTCCAGAGTGTATCCGTAATATTGAACAGCTGCTTGATTGGCCTTAATAATCTGGCCTGTGTCGGGTTCAATAAGCAACATCACAGCGCTGTGATCATTGAACATTCCCCGAAACAGAGACTCACTTTCGATCAGCACTTCTTGATTCTGTTTGCGCTCGGTGATGTCCTCGAAAGTGGCATAAATCTGAAAGGGTTTTGTTTCTCCCGGTTGAAATAAGGGAATAACCGTAATAGACAGCCAAACATAAGTGTTCCTGTCCGGATGAAACACACCCCGGATAACTGGCCCGACAGTTCGACCTGTACGCACGGCGATCACAGCAGGATGGTCTTTATCTGGAACCTCTGTACCGTCTTCCTTGATCATTCTCCAACGTGGATTTATGGAAGTTTTGCCCCGCATCTGTTCTAAGGAAAGACCAAGAATCCTTTCCGCAGCCGGATTGGCTGAAATGACGGTCCCGTCGGCTTCTTGATAAACAATCCCTTGGGCCATGGTCTCGAAAAGGCGACGGTGCTTTTCTTCGCTCTCCCGCAAAGCATCCCGCCCCTGTAATCTTTCGATTGCATTTCCCAATCTTTCGCCGATCAGGTTGATCAGATTCCTTTCTTCCATCAAGAACGGACCTTCGCATTGCTTTGTTTGTCGAACCGCGGTCCGGCTCCGATCAATACCGGAAATTTATGACCATCTTTGCGGTGCAGCATTATTTCGTAACGGTCCGTATGTCCATAGGCACGTCTGGCTTCTGCTTTCTTTGCAATGGCCTGCTGTTCGGCCGGTACCATATCCAGCCAGCATTTCCCGATGACCTCTTCGGGCAGATATCCGAGCATTTCCGACAACCGCTGATTGATGAATATGACACTTCTCCGGGTATCTGTCAGGACAAGGCCTTCGCTCATATACGTCATTATTTCTTCGAAAAATGAATCGGCTTTGTGTAGTTTTTTTTTCAGCTGCGTATTGTCTGTTTCCAGTTCCGGAACTTGTCTTTCCAATTCTTCATAGGTGGGTTTTTCAGCCATATATCATACTCGTTTATTGTTCGGATGCGGTTTGTAAAAAAAGGAAATTAAGCAAACCTGTCAGGTTCAAGTTTAACTTGCCCATTGTTTCTGTCCAAACACACCTTATCAAGTTTTGAGTATTTTTGGTATCCATTATTTTTCATGGCCCTGAATACTCAACCATCGGATAATTTATTTGCAACTCCGTTTCCTCACCATATTACACCTGCCAGCCCTTATCTGATTACATTTTTTTGGAATCTGCCTCGATCCTGTTTCGTCCATTTTTTTTGGCTTGGTACAAAGCTTTATCGGCTCTTTGGATTAAGCCAGTTGTATCAATATCCATGTCAGGATTTACCGTTGCAACACCAATACTGACTGTAAGGTGTTGTTCTACTTTGGAATAAAGATTTTCGAGCTTCAAGTCTATGATGCGCTGTCGAATTTTTTCTGCCATCAACATAGCACCTTCAATGTCAGTATCTTCCAATATGAGAGCAAACTCTTCACCTCCGTAACGTGCTGGAAAATCATCAACCCTTTTGACAACATTTCTTAATACATTGGCAACTTCTTTCAAATACGCATCACCAGTCTGATGGCCATAATAATCATTGACCGCCTTAAATTGATCAAGGTCTGCAATAAGCAGAGAAATTGATTTATGATAGCGTTTGCATCTCCTGAACGATTCTTCTAATTGCATGTTAAATTTACCCCGATTGCCAATTCCCGTCAGAGCATCGGTCTGTGAAATTTTTTCGAGCCGTTCATTTGTTCTGCGCAGTTCTTCTGTTCTTTTTTTGACCTTTTCTTCCAAAATTTGATTAGAGAGTATAAGCTTTTCTGCCATTTCGTTCAGAGCATTGGCAAGTTGCCCGAGCTCATCATTTGAGAGCGCTAATATACGTTTTTGATAATCACCTTGGCTTATCATAGTAGCGGCCTCGATGATATTAATAACTGGTTTTGTAATCATATTTGCAAGAAAAATGGAGACAATTATAACAAGAAGTACAAGGCCGACAATAAGAGTAAGTATCAATACTTTCAAATCATAGGATGTTTTAAACACCTCTGCCTTATCCATCTTGACGACAATTCCAAAACCTAATGCATTAAGATAACTTGTTGAAGCGATGACAGGTTCATTACGGTAATCAAGGGTATCGTCAAGAGTCGTTTCAATATTTTGTAATGCGAGGTCCATCGATTTAGCTGTTTCAGATCCTTTTTTAACAAGAAAGGGTGATTTCTTGAATCGCAATGGAGTGAAGAAGAGCATATTGTTGTCTTTATAGTCCATTGCCATCAGTATTTCACCGCTCATACCTAAGCCTGTATAATCACGTAGGTATTCATTTAAATTATCCATATCAACCTGCATTGCTATAACGCCTATTAGCTCACCATCTAGTTCAAGTGGAGCTGAAAATATAATTTTGGTTGATGCCATATCATTTTCATCGATAAGATAGTTTACAGATTGCCTATCCTTTGCCTCTAAAAAAAGCGGGTGATCCTTGTGGGAGTGTTGTGGATGTTTGTTCTTTACGGATGCTATTGTTTCTCCATCTATGCTGATGACAAAAATATCTTCAATACTTTGTGTGCTCTTAAGTGTATCCGCGATGATTTTCTTTACCAGATTCAACGCATCCGCTTCGCTGGTTTGATTATACTGCTTCAGCGATCGTCGAAGCTGTGTTCGGCTGTTGATAAGTCTGAGTTTTTCATAATTGTTATTGATGAAAGTATTAACACGCTCTTTCTGAACATTTGCCATAGATTCCAAGCGGTTAATCGCCTCAGCTTTTATAGCCTCCTGTGAATAGTGGTAATAAATTGTCGTAATGACAAAATGTGTCGAAAGAGCAAGAACCAGCAGAATCAACATAATTTTATAACGTATACTCATACAATCTCTACCTTAAAACCAGCAACCATCCATGCCACTGCCAATTGAAAGTCTCATGAAAGGCTCATTTTTTAAATTTATTGGTATCCATTATTTTTTCGGGCCGTGAAGACTCATGCAGCGGATAATTTATTGTTGTTTCCCATCATCCCTGATTTTTATCCGAGGCCATGTCCAAAACATCCCGAACCTTCGCCGTGATGTCCGCCATGGAAAACGGTTTCTGGATAAAGGCCACCCCTTTATCCAAGACCCCATGATGGGCAATTACGTTAGAAGTATACCCGGACATGAACAGCAGTTCAATATCAGGGTAAAGATCAGTGATTTTTCCTGCCAGCTCCCGGCCATTCATTTCCGGCATGACCACATCCGTCATGAGAAGATGAATTTTATCTGCATGGGTTTTGGCCAGGTTTACCGCCTCAACAGGTGTGGCAGCCGGTAAAACCGAATATCCTTTCCTTTCCAGCATCATTCGGGTCATTCTCAAAATAGTGGGTTCATCTTCCACCAGCAGAAGGGTTTCTGTTCCTCCTGCGGTTGCTTTTTTCTCAGGAACGGCCTTGTCTTTTTCTTCATCGTCAACCAACCGTGGCAGGTAAATTTTGAACGTGGAACCCTGGCCGGGTTCGCTGTAAATATTGATGAAGCCGTTGTTCTGCTTGACAATGCCATACACTGTGGCAAGACCCAGGCCGGTGCCTTTGCCCACTTCTTTGGTGGTGAAAAACGGCTCGAACAGATTGTCCAGGGTCTCCTTGTCCATGCCGCTGCCATTATCGCTGACAACCAGCAGTACAAAATCACCTGGGATAAAGCCAGGATGTTCATTGCAGTATTCTTCATCAAATGTTTTCTTTCCGGTTTCAATGGTGAGTTTGCCCACTCCGGAAATGGCATCCCTGGCATTCACACAAAGATTGGCAAGTATCTGGTCGATCTGTGACGGGTCCATTTTCACCGGCCATATATGAGCAGCCGGTTGCCATACCAGGTCGATGTCTTCTCCGATGAGCCTGCGCAGCATATTGAGCATACTTTCCACCGTATCGTTCAGATCAATCTGTCTGGGAGAAATGGTCTGTTTTCTGGCAAAAGCCAGCAGCTGCTTTGTGATATCAGCCGAGCGCTTTGCTGCGCTTTGAATTTCTTTCAGGTCAGCATAAAGATCGTGATGTTCTTCCGCCTTTTCAAGGGCAAATTCCGTATGTCCCAGAATAACCCCCAGCATGTTGTTGAAATCATGGGCCACCCCGCCGGCAAGCCGGCCCACAGATTCCATCTTCTGGGCCTGGGTAAGCTGGGCCTGGAGTTTTTCCTTTTCGGTTTCGGCCTGTTTCCGTTCGGTAATGTTTATATTAAACTCGGTCACCAACCATTCACCATTTTCGTCTTGGAACGGAATTGTATGAACCTCAATATGTCTGTTCTCCTTATGCAAGAATTCCTCGGTGACGACTATTTCCCGGGTTGCCAGTGCCTTGGGAACGCCGCATCCATTACATGGCTTATCGTGGCCCATAAAGTATTCGTAGCATTTTCGTCCCTGAGGGTCGCCATAGATCTTCTGCCAGACAGCATCGACCTGCCGTAAATTATACTCGGAATCTAAGGTATTCATGTTGGTTCGAGTTGCCCTAAGGATATGGGCCATGCGCTCACGATCCTTCCGCAGATCTTCCATCATACGCTTATGCTCGGTGATATCGAGCTGAGTCCCGAAGTGCCCGGTGATTCTTCCCTGTTCGTCGGACATGCAGCGGTAGCTGCCGATAATCCACATTTGGCTTCCGTCAAATCTGCGTTCATCCGATTCAATATCAAGAAATCCTTGATCAAACATTTTCCGCCACAGCAATCGGCCATGTTCCAGATCGTGGGCAAACAGTTGTTTGGGTGTCATACAAAGAAAGTCTTTCTCACTTGCCAGGTACTGGTCCAGCATTGCCCTGTTAATCTTGGTGATACGCTGATGGTCGAATACATAATCAAGGACTTTTTCTTTGTCCACGGAGTCGTTCCATTCGACCGGTTCGTCAAGCATCATGAAAAACGCCCCTGCCGAAGACTCGGAAAAGAACTGATGCGCAGTCTTGTTGCTCTCCCGCAGCGCATCCTCCGCCCTTTTGTGCTCGGTGATATCTAATTCGACCCCATCGAAAAGGACGCTGCCATCCTGCAATTTCTGGGGCTTTGAAATCATTCGGTGCCAACGGATTTCACCCGATTTTTTCACTATTCTCACGGTATGGTCGTAGGTGGTCAATTCCCTTAGCGATTTTTTGGTGAGCTTTAGCCATCCGTCCACATCCTCAGGATGGACGCGTTTGAACAAGAGCGATGCGTCCTTGAGAACTTCCTCTGGTTTGCATTCGTGCAGTTCCTCCACCTTGCTGCTCACATAGGTGAACATAGTGCCGCCATCCGGCTCAACGCAAAGTTGGTAGAGCTGAGCGCCCTGCAGATTATCTCCAATGGTGCGAATCCGTTCTTCGCTTTTCCGCAACGTCGCTTCAGCCTGTTTGCGCTCGGTGATGTCACTGATAATCGAGAAAAGTAGTGTTTGATGTTGAATTGTTATCGGCGCTGAATGCACTTCTACGTCACGAACCTGCCCGTCTGCCAGCAAATGCCGGAACTCGAAAATATTGATCTGATTATTCAATGCAGAGAGCATCTGTTGGGTAGTCTGTTCCGGCGATGAAAGGTTCAATTGCTGGATTTTCATCTGAAGCATTTTTTCCAGCGGGTATCCGTAATATTGAACCGCAGCTTGATTGGCCTTAATAATCTGACCTGTGTCTGAATCAATAAGCAACATAACAGCGCTGTGATCATTGAACATTCCCCGGAACAAAGCTTCATTTTCGATCAGCGCTTCTTGAGCCTGTTTACGCTCGGTAATATCGTTCATCAAACACAAAATGGCCGGCTTTCCTTTCCACTGGATCAGAACGGCATTGAGTTCAGCCCACAGAATGCTGCCGTTTTTGTGGATGATGCGGAATGCATAATGCTCTGGCAGTTTCTCGCCCCTGAGTCGTTGGATGTGATAGTCCATAACCATTTCACGATCATCTTCATGAATGAAATCAAAAAATGGTTTCGATTGGAATTCTTCTGTGGAGTAGCCTGATAATTCTGTGCTTCTGGGATTTTGGAAGACTATTTTGCCATCTTGTGCAACAAAAAGGGCCTCACCAGTATGCTCAAACAGAACCTGGTATTTTTTTTCACTCTTTCTCAAAGAATCTTGAGATATAGCATAGGTGAGAGCTACAGCGGCCAAATCTCCCAATAGTTTGGTCGTCTGAACGTCTTTGTTATCGAACCCCCCTGGTTTATTTGCGATACCTATAACACCAACAGTTTTGTCTTCAATGTTGAGAGGAGTGAAAAGAACATTCTCCAATTTTACATGCCCATCCGGCATATATTCTAACCATGGGCTTTCTGGAAAAGCGTTATCGTAAACAACTTTTTTTGTTTTATATGCAGCTTCCCTCAAGCCTCTGATCGGCATTGGTAGGTTTGGATCTACATCACAAGGAAATCCATCGGCATCTAAATACAGTACCTCATTTTCTTCGCCATTTTCAGAAAGAAGTGCAACATATCCTGAATGTGCACCAGTAAGGCGTTTGCAGTGATCAAATATGTGCTTAGCGGCGTCATCGAATGTTTTGCAAAGAGGAATGTACCGAAATGCCTCCATTAGAACAGACAGTAACTCCGGCGGATATTGCTCTACCTGTTGCTCAAGTGCTGCAACCCGTCTTTCCCCAGTGTTTCGGCCAGCTTATGTAGTTATGCACTGATCTTTGGGTTACCGTAAAGCCATATCAGTCTTTACGGCCATTTCAAGTTCATGAATTTCAGGCTCTGAGAGTTTGAGTATCCGTGCTTCAGACATTTCCAGTATAAATGTATAATCAGATCCTGTTCCATTTTGTTCCATGCTATTGCACAGCTCATTGACAAGCCTTACAATGACCAGAAGCTTGTCTGACATATCAAATGGCTTGCAGTGGTGATCCCGTGCAATGGTTCGGTATTGCCTGGGCAGACCCCATCTGGTAAGGAGATGGTATCCCAGGGAAGGATGCAGTTCATCAATAATATTGTCAATTTCGGTAGCTGGAAATTGTATGTTTTCCTCGGAAGTGGTCAGGACATATTCCAGCGCGGACAGGATGTGCAGTTTTCCCATATCATGCAGTAGCCCGGCAATGAATGCTAGGGGAACCAACTCCTTGAAACCAAGATGCCTGGCCGTCCATAACGTGCCGATGGCACAATTGACACAGTGATGCCATAACTGTCTTTGTAATGGCTGTATCACCTGATGCTTTGAGCGGAAGTGCTGCTGGTGTATCAGGGCCATTATAATATTGACGATTTCATTTTGACCCAGCCGTGTCAGGGCATCCTTGAGGGTTTGAGCCTCTTCAATTCCTCGGTAATAGGGGGAGTTGGCAACCTTTAATACCCGACTGGTCATGGTCGGATCCTTGCAGATAAGGCTTGCCAATACAGAAAAATGGGGATCTTTCTTTGTGGCTTCCATCTGTATTTTCAAGGCGGTTGGATGTAAAACAGGAAGCGCATCGTCGTTTGCCAACGCATGTTCAAGATGTGTGATATGATTTTTGTCTGGCTGCATCAAAATACAGTACTCCCAGGTTATTTGCTTGGGTAGTGTTTACGATTATTCAGTATCAGTTTGAAGATAGAAAAGTCAACAAGGGAATGGAATTCCAAAAAAATGCCCCGACCTTGATGATTTCAACAAGTCGATCCTGCATTTTGGTATAGCCAGGATCCTTGCGTTCATTGATTCTCTTGGAAACGTATGTCCCTGGTAAACCATTGAGTGTTTGATCAATCGTTTCGATCTGAGATTTTAAAATTAGCTCCTCCTGATTCAGGGCATCAATTTTGGAATGGATAAGCTGTTGTCCTTGGGTTGCATCCTGGTAACACCGGGACAAAAAGCCCATCACTTCAAAAGACGTCAGCAGTGTCAGAACTGAAATGATAAGGATATACCATACACGTACCGGCAGAGCATATTTTTTTCAGTTTTATATCAAAGCGGGCAGACTTGAGCTCATCTACGGCGCGGGCCACAAAGGTTTTAATCCCGGTCAGGAACTGGTTGTTACCCTGCTCCCCCAAAGCAATGCTGTTCAGGCTCATTTCCCACCGGGCGGTCTCATCAGGGGATGTGAGCACGGAAGAGACAGGGCATTTCCTGAGAAGCTCCACCAGATAAACTCCTTTTTGTGTTGCCATCAATTTTTTACCAGATCTAACCACATAGTTTCTTGAGATCAGGGTTTCAATGATCTGGGCACGGGTGGACTGGGTGCCGATGCCTATATCTCCCCGGAAAAGTTTTTTCACCGCCTCTTCTGAGACATACCGGCCAGGGTTTGTCATATCCTTTAACAGTAGAGAATCTGTGTAGTCGGGAGGAGGGTTGGTCTTTTTTTCTTTGATGTCTATATTTTCGGCAGATGCCTTATCTCCGGGTGACAGGGGCGGCAAATGTTCTACCGTTTCGTTATCTTTGTCTCTTATTTCATAGACCTGCTGCCAGCCCTTTTCCAGAATGACTTTTCCCCGGGTCTGGAAGGTTTCATTTGCGAAGCCGGCTACAACCAGGGTGTTCTCAAAACGACATGGCGGATGAAAGGCTTCGGTAAACCGTCTGACCACCAGGTCGAACAATTTTTTTTCATCTGCGCTTGCCCCGGGAGGAACTGGTTTAAAAGGAATCAGGGCATGGTGGTCTGTCAGTTTTGCATTGTTGAATACTTTTTTGTTTGACAAAGAGACCAGTGCAGGATTAATGCCTTTAATGAGATGAGGATAAGTGTCTTCCAGTTTTACGAGTATCTTTTGCACCATTTCAAGATTTTGGGTGCCCAAAACCCTGGAATCGGTTCTTGGATATGATAGGCACTTTTTGTC
>JAIVHE010000337.1 GCA_020201255.1 Desulfobacteraceae bacterium | reverse complement strand
GGATTATGGCCTGGATGGTTCGGGGGAATATCATGTGGCAGCGGGAAGGCCTGAAGCCACCCCCCCAGGTTAGAGAAGCTGTGGAGGATTATCGCAGGAGTGAAGATACCATCCAGGACTTCCTGGATGAGTGCTGCGATATCACTGATGATCCTGAAAAAGCTAAAATTATGACAGAGACTTCTACCAACATCTATAACGAATTTAAATCATGGTGGGAGGATTATCATTCCAAGCGCCCACCGTCGATTCAGTGGTTCGGAAGAAGGATGTCCAAAAAATTCAAAAAAGAAAAAAGAAAAGAGGGAGGAGTGATTTTTTATTATGGCGTTCAGCTGAAACCAAAAGAAGAAAAAAAAGAAGATAATTTTTAATATCCTCTTGTAAAAAATATCTTAGGAAAAACAGTATGTTAGAACTTAAAAAAAAGGCAAAAAATGCTGATCCAGGAGGATATGACCCCTTCGTTCGTAAACTTTGTTCTATATTATTATTTTTTCACTTTTTAATAATAAAATATTGTAAAAAACATCCTATCTTCTTTTAAGGCCAAAAAGCAGAATAATTATAAGTGCTTACGATTCAGAAGATAAATTTTAATATCTTCTGAATATCCTCCTATCATCTTGGGCTTTATGCCTTAACATATTGAAATTACAGGAAGCGATAAAATTTAAAAAAAGTAACACTGCCTAAAAAGGGGGCAAAAAATACCCCCAAAAATGGCCAAAAAAGGGCAAAGTGGGACAAATATAATATAATTATGTAAACTTTGAAAATATGTGTCAAAATGACACATAACCGGACCTTTCTCTTTTGGATTGAGGGAAAGGGGGCGCAAAAATCACGAGGTTGTTATGAAATGCAGAATATGTGGAAAAGAAATTGGAAAAAATGATCTGGCAGCACCGCACTCCTGGCCGGGGCGCTTGTGGTTCTGGGGGGCCGGTTATGGTTTGGCCCACCCGGAGTGTCAGAGGTCATTTAAGCGGGAGCCTGTTTGGTGGGCGAATAGATGGAAAAATAAAAAACATTCAGCGAGGTAATTATGAGCAAGAAATCAAAACCAGATCCTCAAAGAGATCCAGACGGCCACCTGGAGAAACCAGGGCGCAGCAGGAAACCAAAAAAGAAATGGCAGCGAGGAAGCAAAAAATGATGATCACTGACCAGACCGAACACAGTAAAATTGACCAGGCAACAGGGGATCTTCTCAAGCAGGATTGTCTGCTTTGCGGCGGAAAACTTCACGGCATTAAGAAAATATATATCGGCGTTGATGACCTGGCCGAGCTGGGAGTTGAAGCGGACGAACCCTGGCCAGCGTACTCACCGTTATGTGAAAACTGCCAGGGAGCAGATTATAAAACAATAATTAAAGCACTCAAAATGGGGGAAACACATCATGAAGCTATTAAGACCAGATCAGGTTGCTAATAAATTAAGTATATCCAAGCGTAAGGTTTACTATCTTTGTCAGGACGGCGAGCTGTCAGCGCTCAAAATAGGAACCTGCATCCGCATCGTTGATGCAAGTGTGGACCGATTCCTGGAAAAACAAATGCAAAAGTTTTCCCTGGATACTGGATTTTCTGCGCACAGTAAGCAACAGAGCGCATAGCTTACTTTATTTATTGTTTTTTCCTGATATCTTGTGGGCATGAAACAGCAACTAACAGTCCGAAACTGGCAACCAACTACTTTTGACGACTCCAACAGGACCGTTGAAGCAGTCATTGCAACCGAAATTCCAGCGACTGTATTTGATGCAGACCTTTTCGACTTTGTGGATGAGGTTTTGCTTATGTCCGGGGCCGTCCTTCCAGATTCCGGTCAAGTACCACTGCTGGACAGCCACCAACGAGACAGCACCAGGCATATTCTGGGATCAGTCCGAAATATCCGAATAGAAAACAATCAGTTGATAGCGAGCGTTCACTTTTCCGATGATGGCGCAGGACAGGCCACAATGGGCAAGGTCCGGGACGGTCACTTGACTGACTTCTCTGTTGGATACCGGGTTGATAAATCGCAGTGGATTGATGAAGGCGAAAGCCTGACCATTGAGGGCAGAAACATTGCCGGACCTGTCAAAGTGGCCACCGTTTGGAAACTATTTGAGGTATCAGCAACGCCAATAGGGGCAGACGAAAAAGCAAAAGCAAGAGGAATTAACATGGAAACTACAATACAGACAAAACCAGATCAGTCCAAAGAAACCAGATCCAGAGCACTGGATGAACGGAAAAGATGTCAGGCAATTAACGATTTATGTGGCAAGTTTGGACTAACCGAATTTGCAACCCGGTTTATCCAGGACGGAACAGAACTTGCTCAGGTTCGGGATGCAGTATTTGACCACCTGGCCAAAACTCGTAAGCCATTAGGATCAAGCAGAATTGATTTTGAGGGTGGCGAGACTTCAGGCGAAAAACGAGAGAAGGCCGTCATTGATGGACTTCTGACCAGATCCGGGTTTAATGTTCAGAATCCTGCACCGGGCCATGATGAGTTCAGACATGTGAAACTGGCAGACCTGGCCGCCGATGCCTTGAGAAAATCAGGCGTTACAACCAGGGGGCTTCCCGTATCTGAAATAATCACTCGGAGCATGACCACCAGCGACTTCTCCGGATTACTTTCCGGCTATGCCAATAAAGCACTTAGAGAAGCCTATGAAAATTCACCTGGGACTTATCAGAAATGGACCAGCAAAAGATCCGCTGAAGATTTTAAGCCTCTGCGATCCTTGAGCCTCAGTGAAGGGCCGGACCTGTCCGAAATAAATGAAGGTGCAGAATATGAATATGGCCAGCTGAATGAAGGATCAGAAATTTATCAAGTTGCCAAGTTTGGAAAGATTGTAAAACTTTCCTGGGAAAGCCTGATTAATGATGACCTTAACGCTTTTAGCCGCAGTATCAGGATCTTAACCAGCGCCGCAAAAAGACAGCTTAATAAGTCTGTTTATTCTGTCCTGGGTGGATCTTACACAATGGCCGATGGAGTTGCCTTATTCCATGCAACACACAATAACCTGGCCGATACCGGAGCAGATCCCAGCGTTTCAATGCTGACAGAAGCACGCAAGGCCATGAGACTCCAAACTGGACTACTCAGTTCAGATCCTTTGAATATTCAGCCTAAATTTATGATTGTTCCTGCTGTCCACGAAACTTCTGCCCACCAGCTGATTGAGACAGCCGCCGGGTATGATGCCAGCGAGGGCCACGGGGTAAGCAATCCTTTTTATAAAGCCTTGGAAGTTGTCACAGATCCACAGCTTGACGGAATATCTGGTGAAGCCTGGTATCTGTCAGCTGATCCACGCCAGTTCGACACTGTTGAAGTTGCCTACCTGGACGGACAGGAACAGCCATTCACAGAGGAACGCTGGGGATTTGAGGTTGACTCATATTCCATCAAAGTAAGGTTTGTTTATGGCGTTGCACCGATTGACCATAGAGGCCTCTTCAAGAACTCAGGGGAATAATCATGGCAAATAATCTTGTTCAAGATGGTTTATTTATCAGTGTTGAAAAAGATGCAGTGACCACCGGAGATCCAGTTGTGATTGGATCTTTTACCGGGGTGGCACTGACCGACACCAGACCAGACGGCACTTGCTCAGTATCCACCAGGGGAGTCTTTGAACTTTCTGTTACTGGTAACGATGGAGCGCCGGCAGCCGTTAGCCTGGGCGATAAGCTATATTATGATGATGGTTTAAGCCTGGACAGTTCCGGGGAGTTCTTCGGAATTTCACTGGGGTCAGTTGGTTCAGGGGCAACAGCAGATATCCCGGTTTTATTAAAATAGTTACCACCGTCAGAATTAATTCTGGCATAGGTGATTGGGCCGGGCTAAAATCCGGCCATTAAAAAAGTGTTAACGGGTTCATAATCCCCGTTTACATAACGGTTCATTCATCGCAACCGTTTTCCTCATGCTCCTAACGGAGTGTTATTTGCATCGGTGTCAGGAAAACTCCGGTGCTTGTTTATCTTGTTCGCACGGGAGCCTGGCCAGTTAATTCTGACCAGGCTTTTGTGTTTTTTAGCCCATAGCAACCGATTCCAAATAAAAAGGAAAAATTATGAATTCAGTAAAATTAGAAGGATTGCAAGATTTACAAAAGGATCTGGACAGTCTGGCCAATGAAATGCCCCATGTGGCAGTCCGGGCGTTGAATAAATCGATGACCGGAGTAAAAACGGACATGGTTAAAATTATCCGGGCTAATTACAATTACAAGGCTGGAGCTGTTAAGAAGCGGATAACAATTCGCAAGGCTAACCGGGCAAATATCAGCGGACATGTGCAATCCAAGGGCGGACCTGTTCACCTGACAGATGTGACCGGAACCAACCAGACAAAAAGAGGCGTTAGCGTCAATGTTCGTAGAGACACAGGCCGGAAGTTGATCCCCAGGGCGTTTCTTGCACCTGGGAAGAACTCGGGAAAAATTGTTGTTTTGCGCCGACCAGGGAAACCCCGTGGTCAGTACGCAACATTATATAACCGATATGGGCCAGAAGGATCAGGAGGCAAACCAAATAGTCAGGCAAAACTTGACTGGTTTGATGCAGCCCATCCTGAAATTTTATATAACAC
Organism: Desulfobacteraceae bacterium; assembly: GCA_020201255.1. GTDB lineage: Bacteria > Desulfobacterota > Desulfobacteria > Desulfobacterales > Desulfobacteraceae > Desulfotignum. The sequence goes on along the minus strand of JAIVHE010000337.1, from coordinate 5,188 downwards.
TGAGCATAACTGGGCAAAGGTCAAGGATGCGGCAAAAGACAGATTGGATACAAACATTCAGCGAGAACTTGACTCAGAATTACGAAAAGCAGCAGGGAAGTGGTAAATATCAAGGCTTATTTTGTATGACAAAAAAATAAGCAGAAATTGACTGGCAATAAAGGATTTTGAATTGCAAAAAAAACTTTGTTTTCAATAAAAATTTTGCCAGCCCCCTATGTTACTGGGACAAAAAAAATGTCCCAGTAACTTTTGGCTGGCAAGCGCATACATTGCAATTCAATGCTGAAGATTTTGGAAAATTTGTAAATTTTGATTATTTGCTGAATTCCAGCAAATAGATTCTTTCCTGGTTATTTGTGCGATTCGCACAATAAATTTTTCCCTGGTTATTTGCCCGTTTTGGGCAGATAATTTTCCCCCTGGTTATTTGGCTGTTTCGGCCAAATAGATCCTTTCCTGGTTATTATGTCGGACCGACATAATAAATATTTCCCCTGGTTATCTGTTCCATTGGAACAGATAAATATTTCAACCTACCTTTATTGCCCGTAGTCAGGTATGGGTTTTTCCTTTCAAAGCTTAAAATCAGGCGCATACAGGGCCAGAATTCCCACCATGAGCGCAAGCGACCACACAAAAGCCTCATATCAGGCAGTTATGTAAACTTGCTTGTGAAATACACTTTTCCCACCTGGGCCATTATATCATGCTCAGAAAATTATTTCAAAATAAATAAATATTTATTGTTGACTATGTTATATGTCTAATATAATGTATAAACAAAACAAGGGGGATATATGGAAAGGTTAAAATTAAATGAAATGGCAGGATTTTATATTAAGGGTATATGGGGAAGAACACTGGATGCTTCAGACACAAGAAAGTGGCTTGAAGCCAGGGGTATAAAATGTTCGAGTAACAAGGACATGGGAACACATGGTATTGTCTACACCGATTGTGGGCATCAAGTATCGACAAACGGATATGTTTGCAGGAAATGCTAAACAGTTCCAAGGGGGATATATGGAAGATAAAAAAGATAATATTCAGGTTGGGGCAAGGGTGGACCGGGAGTTATGGCAAAGGATAAGGGCGCAAGCCGCACTTGAACGCCGGACGGCAACAAAGGTGCTTAACGATGCTATGAGTCTTTATCTTGAGCGAGTAAAGGAAAAGGGGCAATGATGAATATGCAACAACAAGATTTGATAGTTGATGCAGTGGTGGCACTCAGAAAGTTAGAGAAAACACTGACCGAACCTGACCAGGCAGAAGTTTTAGCAATGCGTTTACGGCTGGAACACTTGTTGAGGGGTGCATGATGTGCCGCTTTAAAGGGGGTGAAATGGTGGACAGATACCGTATAGAGAATATTCAGAAAGTCACGCTTAACGGCCGCAAGGTAAAACTGTTTAAGGCTTTCGAGTATGACAATGGAGCGTATATCTTTAAAAAATGAATCAAAAAAAGCGGATATTCTCGGCGGCCTTTACGGAATTGAAGCTGGGCTGAAAGTATGTTCTGAAAAATTAGGCGATAATGATGATTTCGGAATGGAGTCGATTGTTGCAGCCCTGACAGACAAATTGACTGTCCAAATAAAAGAACTGGATATAATGTTTTGTCGGGAGATGCCTTCAGACAATTAAGCACGCCACAGTGGTGACGGCTGGAAACTCAGTAATACCGGGAATTTTAAAGTGGTGGCGGATGGATGGTGGGCATGGTGGATGACAAGAAAAATTATACTTTGCCGGAATTAGCCAGGGCAGCAGGAGTGTCTGAATCTTCTGCCAGGCGATACTCTAAAGACTTTGCCGAATTCCTGCCCACAGCTAATAACGGAAGATTTAAAAAATATAAGGGCGAGTGCGTCCAGGCTGTTAAATTTATAAAAAAATCATATGACGCTGGTCAGGACAAGGATCAGATCAGAATATCCTTATCTTATGAGTTTAGCCAGGTTGTTGAGTCCAACCACCAGCAGCCACCACAGGCCACAGAGGATCCAGAAAAATACACACTCAGGGAATTGATGGTGGAATTCACAAAATCCTTGCAGCATGCCCAACCTGGGCAGAAGTCCTTGCAATCAGATGATGTCCAATATATCTTGGCCCGGCTGGATCATATTGAGAAAAGATTAGAAAAGATTGAAAAAAAGGGGTGGCTGAAGAGAATTTTCAAATGACATAAAAAGGCGAAAACCCGCAGTAAGCGCTACGGGTTTTCAAATACTTGTGACTCGCTCGGCAAAGCAGTCTTGGGATTATTCAGGACCCATCCTGACTGAATACTTCCTCACTGTCAAGAAAGAGTCATAAGTTTTCATTAACTTTTTCCCTAAAGGAAAGACTCATGTACCAAGACAATCTGACAGGCGGAATTTCCAACAGCAATTTTACCCAGATCCCCAACGCATTAATTGACCGGTTGACCCAGGTAAACCTATCTGGCCAGCAATCCCAGATCATTCTTGCCATAATCAGGAAAACTTTCGGCTTCCAAAAAAAGCAGGACTGGATCTCTTCCAGGCTGATGTCCAGGTTGACTGGGATCTCCCATGAACGAGCCATTAAGCGTTCTTTACGGGCGCTTGAGAAAAATGGAATCATCGAGGTTGACCGCACTATTCCCCAGAAACCAGCCTACAAAATCAAGGAATCTTTCTTTATTTCAGGGGGTGACAATTTCGTCACGGGAGGGGGTGACAAAACGGTTCCCGAGGGGGTGACAATTTCGTCACCCACAAAAGAAACTAAGACAAAAGAAAAAGAAACAACAACAGAAAAAAATCATCAAGAAAAATCCAGTTGTTGTTCTCTTCCTGAAAATTCTAAGAAAAAAGAACTAAGCGCTGAAGAACTTGAATTCATCGATCTGGAAACAGAGCGAGCAAGTAAAGCTGGTGAAATTAAAACCACCAAGAGCCGATACCGGGCAGGGCTTAAAAAAATAGCAATGTCAGACCAGCTTGATATTTCAGACCTTGAAAAGCTTAGAAGCGAACGGGAAAAACCCAAAGAACCCACAAGTCAGGACCGAGAGCGAGAACTTGCAAAAGAACTTTTAGAAAAATTTAGAAATCATTCCCCTGATGAAATTGAAAATGTAATATTTGAATCCCGTACACAGGGAACCTTAATCATGGACGGGTACGACAACGACCAGGCACTAAAACTTTTAAATAGAATTTTCCCGGGCAAGCTGGACCAGATCCAGCACAAAATTAACTTGGCTAACCTTTGCAAAAATAAATTTATCCCTGCATCGGTAAGAACTCAGAAGCTTGAAAAATTAAGATCCGTTGATCCATACCTTGCAGATCAGGTTGAATTAGAAATGCAGGGGGCTTGATCCTATGCCAGAACTAAGGATCACGGAACACAACGGTCAGGCATATAATGCGATTCAAGTTTATTCAGCCATGCTTTTTCCCAGAAACTCTAAGCTTGAAAAGGAGTACCAAGCACGGGCCAGGCTGGAAGTATTCAAAAGCCAGACAAATGTTCCTGGGCAAGTATGCGAGTTTAAAAACACCGACCTTTTAACAAATGATATTGATACGGTTCTAAACAGCCAGCTGTCAGACGGCCACAAAAGGATACTGGAAATAGCTACAGCAAGAACAAAAAGAGGAATATGGGCTGGTAGGGTTGTTTCCTGCATCTTGTCAGAATATCAAAAATCCTTTGATTTCAGTGTAAAAAAAGCGATCTACAAAACTTTTGCAGCCATAGAGGAAACAAACAAAACAGATCCTTCCCCCTGGTGGCCAGACTCTAAAAGCGACCAGGGGAAAAAAACCTGGCAAGAATATAAACCCGTCTCGCATTTATGGGCAGCCACCGAGTTTATAAAAACCTCATATAATCAATTCTGCATTAAAAACGAATACCCACCGCTGCAAACACAAAGCATATTAGTAAAAGATCTTCCGAGCGTTTTATCACTGGCAAAATGGATTTATGAAGAGATCCGCAATGCATCCCCTAAATTTTTTAATCCCCACGAGACCTTGATCATTCCGAAAGAATACCCGTTGACCCCCGTCAACACTGTATTCCAATTCCTTTCTGTTAGCTAAAATAAAAATGGGGGGAACCCCCCCTCCCCCCTGCTGACATTATCATTCTTTATTAGTTACAACACAATCAAGCACACCCCGCACCCCTTGCACAGCAATCTGTCCAGATCATCCTTGCCGGTTCAGTGGCATGGGTCCTTTCTGAAGTATTCACAAAGGCGGGGCAGCGGAGGCGCAACTTTCGGCAACTTTTGTGGGGAATATTCCGTGGGAAATTGGGAAAACAAACAATCCAAAAGGGTGAAATATGAGCAAAAAAAATGAAATTGTCATTGACCGAAAAAAACAGTTCTTTGGCTTGCCGGAGAAAACCGTCGGGGAGTGTCTGCACGCACACTTTTACGGCCTGGGGATGTTGTACGCCCTGATTACTGACCGGGATATCCTGTATGATACTCAGCGAGATATGTATTATGTATGGGCTGGCCACCATTATAAACCGGACTATCTTTTCCACGCTCAGGGCCGGGTTGAGGATGTGGCATGCTGCCTGGGGGATTATTATTTAAGCCTGGGCAAGCAGATAGCAGATAGCAGTGATGACAGTTTGAAAAAATCCCTGGGCAAGCGCCAGGAGCAAATTTCAAAATATATTAAATCCCTAAGAAGCCCTGCCGGAATAAATCAATGTCTGGATATGGCCCGGACCAACCCCACAGTAAATATATCCGTAACTTCTGACCAATTTGACCAAGATCTTTGGCTACTGGCCGGACCGAATGGGGTTATGGATCTGGCACTCGGGGAGCGCCGACCAGGGGAAAAAAGCGATCTTTGCTTGAAGCATACCAGGGTTAATATCCCTGAAAATGTCCTGGAAGAGACAAGTCCCGCCTGGAAAAATTTCCTTGCGGAAAGCATCGAGGATAAAAACATTATTGAATTCATTCAGCGCTGGTGTGGGTATGTTCTGACCGGAGAAATTCCAGATCATGTGGTTCTGATTTTGTCAGGACTGCTTGGCAGGAATGGAAAAACCGTTTTGATTGAAACCTTAAAAAAGATCCTGGGGGAATATGCAATTTCCATCCAGGCTGAAATGCTTCTGGACCAAGGAAGAACCAGATCAAGCGCTGGACCTTCCCCAGATATAATGTC
>JAIVHE010000336.1 GCA_020201255.1 Desulfobacteraceae bacterium | reverse complement strand
CCTGGTGATAACTGACATGCAAATGGGTAAAATCTCCGGTGAAGAGGTGCTCCTGGAGGCAAGAGAGCTGAAAGGTGACAATCTACCGGTCATTGCCATGTCCGGCACCCCCTGGCTGATGGACAAACAGCTGTTTGATGCCGTTCTTCCCAAACCCTATTCCTTGAAACTGCTTTTTGAACTGGTACAAAATTTTGTATTCCCGCTTTCTGAAGAAGATGCCCGTTCCTGAAATATAATACAGTCCCTTTGCATTTCCGTCACCGCATGGCCAGCCAGATTCCAAAAAGTATCACAAGCATACCTGACACCCGGGACAGGGTGATCTGCCTGATCTCCGCTCCGAACAGGCCGAACTGGTCAATCAGGGCTGCTGTCATGAACTGGGCCGCCACCAGAATGGTGAATGCCGGTACCAGCCCCAGGCGGGGAACACTGTAACCGATGGCAGCGATGAGCACCAGTCCCATGGGACCGGATAACAGCGTATACCAGGGAATCTGGGACAAGCCTGATAAATTTCCGCCACGCAGCAGAATCATGATGATGCCAATGATAAACCCGCCGCCGCCATAGGTGACAAATACGCTTTCAAGGGTTCCTACATGCCTGTCGATGCTCCCCATCAGCTGGCCCTGAACAGCCACGGCAATTCCCCCCACTGCTGCAATGATTACTATGTATATGAAACTCACTGTACCGGCTCCTTTTGATCAAAAAGCGATGACTAAAAATGTGCCTTTTCTGCACATCGGGTTTCTTTCACTGTTATGCTATTGGCGCCTGTTGGTTCGGGTATTTACCAAAAAAGCGATGTAAAATCAAGCCGGTTAACCGCCCCGGATGGCCCTTAGGGAATCGTATGCAACCAAATCTTCCCGGGTTGATCAATATTGTGCAACGACCATCTGCATGTGTTGCCCGGGGTGAGCCGTTCAGGACCATGGCAACCCGGCACAGATCCTGTCAGACAGATGGGTGTAATTTGTGCAGGTTTTTCTTTTCATATGATGTTCCATACGGTATTTTACACCCACCATGATCAAAATAGCCAAACACATGATCAAATAACCAAAGGCATGATCAGGTAACCAAAGGAGAAGGCAATGAGGATTTTGTTCATTCTGGTGATAGCAGTACTGGTTTTTCTGGTGGGACTGTATTTTTTTTCACGCAAACTATTGTATTTTCCTGTGTCGATAACGCCGGAACGGCTGGCATACATCACCGCAAGGATACCGGGAGTGGAAGAAATCCAGATCCCGGTGGAAAAAAAAGTGGTCCTACACGGCTGGTTTTTACAAAAAGACCTGGCTGGCCTGCCCACCATATTTTATTTCGGGGGCAATGCAGAAGAGGTGTCATTGAACCTGGAGGACTATGCCGCAAAAATATCCGCCAATGTGGTCCTGGTCAATTACAGGGGATACGGGCTGAGCACGGGATCACCTGCTGAAGACCTTCTCAAGTCAGATGCCCTGGCCATCTATGACCATATGGCAGAGCGGTTTGGCCTTGATCCGGCAAGATGTGCTGCCTGGGGCAGGAGTTTGGGGTCTTCCATAGCTGCACACCTGGTTCTGGAACGGGACCTTGGCAGGCAGATTTTAACCTGTCCCTTTGACAGCATCCAGAATGTGGCAGCCGGCTATTACCCGTCCTGGCTGGTGAATCTTGTGCTGCAGGACCGGCACCGTACCATTGATTTTTCACCCCGGATCACATCTCCCACACTGGTACTGGCGGCCGCAGATGATGAAGTGATTGCCTTTTCGCATACCCAGAAACTGTATGACAGTCTGACCTGTCCCAAACAACTGGTGCCCATACCCGGGGCCGGCCATAATACCATCTCCGCTTTTCCGGCATATTTTGAAGCGGTTAATACGTTTTTACAAAAAGACCCGAGCCATATGCCCTTAGGGTTGCCCGAGTAGCCGGCACCAGGCCACCACATCAGAAAAAACAGCAGACCCAATCGATTTGATATCCGGTATGCGCACCATGCTCTCCGGATCTGACGATTCGGTCACAGCATACAGCCAGGGCTTCTGCCAAGGAACTGCTACTACACAATTGGCTTATAGCAAATATCCAGTGCCTGGAAAAAGTTTTTGACATCCAGGCATATTCTTATATAATCAGATAATAGCGTTGAATCTCATTCTGGTCTGTTTTGGTATCAGCTATATGTTTTGTGTTCCCACGGTTTGTTTTTTTTACATGCATTTTTAAAGGAGGGTATCATGAGCGACAGTGTCTACAAAATCATCGATCTTGTTGGATCCAGCACCACATCCTGGGAAGAAGCAGCCAACAAAGCCATTGCAAAAGCATCCGGTTCTTTGCGGGATCTGCGGATTGCCGAAGTCCAGAAACTGGATGTGAAAATTGAAGAGGGCAAACCCGCACAGTTTCGTACCAACCTCAGGTTATCCTTTAAATACCAGGATTAACCAAAGGAAACATCAGTGTCAATTCCGGATCTGGCCGCTGCTCCAGGCCACAAATTTGGTGGTGGTCAGTTTCCGGATGCCCATGGAAGCGGCCTGTGACCCGGCCATGATGGAATTGCTAATCTGGAATATACAATCGACAGATGATACATTTTCTCACCATGGGCCTGGTACTGGGGCTGTCAGCAGGGCTTGCACCGGGGCCTTTGCTGACCCTTGTGGTGTCTGAAACCCTGCGGTGTAATGTGGGGGCAGGTATCCGGGTGGCAATGGCGCCCCTGATCAGTGATTTGCCAATCATCCTGGTGTCAGTGGGCATCTTGTCCACCATGTCGGATTTCAAGGTGGTACTGGGAGGGATTTCCCTTGTGGGGGGAGGGGTGGTATTCCGCATGGGCGTCAAGGGGCTCAAGACCAGGGCCCTGGTCATAGGCCCGGATGTCTCCACCAAAAATGCCCTGGCAAAGGGGGTTCTGGTCAATATGTTAAGCCCCCACCCCTATCTGTTCTGGATATCGGTGGGGGCCCCGGTGTTCCACCGGGCCATGGCTGTTCATATGGCGGCAGCTGCGGCATTTGTTGCAAGCTTTTACCTGCTTTTGGTGGGATCAAAAGTGGGCCTTGCCCTTGTGGTGGGCCGGTCAAAAGCGGTGATCAAAGGGCGGGCGTATGTGTATACCATGCGTGGACTGGGTCTGGCCCTGTGTATCCTGGCCCTTGTACTGGTAAAAGACGGGCTGACCCTTCTGAATATTTTATAGATTACTGATCAAAATCCCGGGAGGTGACGGTATGTTCCATCCGCTGGATACGCTGGTCGATATTTTCAAATTTGCGTTTGATGCGCTGGAGGGCTGATTCCCGGGACGTGGTATAGGACTGATAAAACTCCTGGTCTCTTTCATTCTGGAACGGGACCACAGGAGCGGGTTTTAAAATCAGTCCGGCAACAATATACAAAACCCCCACCGGCCAGAACCCGGTGAACAGGAAAATCAGAAAGGTGATCATCCGCACCCAGAATACACTCAAATTGAAATGTTCGGCCAGCCCCCGGCACACCCCCATGAGAATGCCTCTTCTGGATCGGTAGATACGGTGTTCTCCGGCAATGTTATCCAGCCGGTCCCGGAATCTGCCGTATGGGGTTCTGCACCGGGCATACCCGGATTTTTGTTTGCGCTTGTAATGGTGTCTCATTATATTAACGGTCCTTTCTTTGACGTTCGATCAGGATGGTTTCCAACGCTTCCACCCGCTCTTCCATTTTTGACAACCCATGGTATATGTCCTGGATCATCTGTGTCTCTTCATCATGGACCTTGCGGTCTTTTTTGCTGATGCCGCCGGTTTTGGCGGCCCGGATGATACCGATGACAATGAGCCCGACGGTAGCCAGAAACAGGATGAATCCTCCCATGGCGATTCCGATGATTGTCGCACCATGCATCATAAACTGCCTCCCTCTGATGTGGATAATTTACAGCGTACTTGTATCATCTTTTTGTGCTGTTTGGGAGGATTTTAAATTGCGCAGCTGACGTTCAATGTCATCATCTGCACTGAGTTCTTCAAAAGCCTCTTCCAGATTGGTTTTGCGGCCATAGTTCACCAGATCCGCTTCCGCCTCCATCCGTTCGATATTGGATTCCATTTCCTCAAATTTGTTCATGACTTCTGCGGAATCCACTCGCCGGATTTCCTGGTGGGCCTTTTTTTTGCGCTGGGCCCGGATGTGGCGCTGGACCAGCATGCGCTGTTTTTCCCTGGCGGATTTCAGCTTGTTTTCCAGCTCCTGGATATCATCTTTGTATTGTTCCACAATGACACCCAGTTCATCCAGCTCCTGTTCCACTGCCTCACACCGCTGGGCAAACCGCCGTTTTTCCAGCAACGCCTGCCGGGCCAGATCATCTCTTCCCCTTCCCACAGCCAGGCTAGCCTTGTTGTCCCAGAATACTTCCCTGTCCCGGGTGTCATCTCAGGAGGCGTATGGATTATGCAGCATCTGAATCTTCGATGGATCACCATGTGTCCATGGATGGGGCAGTGGGGCAGTCTGAGGCATTTATTCAGTTCCAGGAACAGATTTCCCGGGTAGCCCCCATTGACCGGCCGGTGATAATTTTAGGGGAACGGGGAACCGGCAAGGAGCTGGCAGCTACCCGGATTCATTTTTTATCCGGACGGTGGCAAAAACCGCTGGTTACCCTCAATTGTTCCGCATTGGCCCCCACCCTGATCGAATCTGAATTGTTCGGGTATGAAAAAGGGGCTTTTACCGGGGCAGGCACCCGACACACCGGCCGGTTTGAACAGGCGGCTGACGGCACCTTGTTTCTGGATGAAATCGGCACCATTCCCATGGAGGTCCAGGAAAAAATTTTGCGGGTGGTGGAGTACGGGGCCTTTGAACGGGTGGGATCTTCCCGGCCGATCCGGGTGGATGTGCGCATTGTTGCCGCTACCAATGCGGATCTGGCAGCCATGACCAGAGCGGGGACCTTTAAACGCGATCTTGTGGACCGGCTGTCTTTTGAGGTGATTTATGTGCCGCCCCTGCGGTACCGAAAAGAAGACATCCTGCTGCTGGCCAATCATTTTGCTTCCCGCATGGCCTTTGAACTGGGGTGGGACCAGGTGCCTGAACTGACAACCCATGCCCGAAAAATTCTGTCAGCCTATCCATGGCCCGGCAATATCCGGGAATTGAAAAATGTGATTGAACGGGCGGTTTACAAAAGCACCACCCCCCGCATACATGATATTGTCTTTGATCCGTTTGAAAATCCCTATAAAGACATCCCCCATGCAAACCAAAAAAAATCTTTTGTGCAATCGTCCGCGAAATTGTCATCAGCACCTTTGCAAACGGCATCCGGGGCCGGAACCGCTGTTACATTATTGACCGATGCGGCACCGGAAGGATCTCCATCAAAAGGGCATGACCGGCAATTGACGGCAAAACTGATGACAATGCCCTTAAAAGAAGCGGTGCAGGCCCTGGAAACCCTTCGGGTGGAACAGGCCCTGGCGCAAAGCCGATTCCACCACAAAAAAGCGGCAGAGATGCTGGGACTGTCCTATGACCAGTTCCGCGGGATGAAAAAACGCCTGGGGATATGATCACAGCAGTATATTACCCTTTTTGCCCGCCACCACGGGATATTTGAGTGTCTGACCGGGATGCATGGCGCTAAAATCTGTTTTCGGGTTGTATTTTTTCAACAGCCAGAAAGGAATTTCCAGCTGTTTGAGGCACAGGGACCAGATGGTATCGCCGGGTTGAATTTCATAGGTTTCTACTGCGGATACCATAAAAGAATCAAAAAAATCTTCTTCCATTTCCCGGTGAAATTCAAACCGTTTTTCTTCAAAACGGCCTGGATCTGCGGCGGTTAAGGGAATTTTGATGCTCTGGCTGATGGAGATGGATGTGCCAAAGACAAGGCGGTTCAAGGACCGTATCCGGCTGGTGGGAATGTTGAGCCAGTCTGCGTAATGGCCCAGGGTTTCCTCCGCTTCCACCTGGATGATGCCCACCCGGGCATTATTATCATCCACAATTTTTTGTATTTTCAAATTGCTGGTGTCAACCAGGGGATTGACACGGTTGGCTGCGGATGCCGGCAGGGCTGCCACTTCTCCTGAAAGTGTCTGTGACGGGCCGGGTGTTTCAATGGCCTTGGCAACAGGTGGCTGGGACGTTGCTGCAGGTTTCGGTAAAGCAATTGGCTGTTTTACCTGTGCGGGCTTGGTAATTTTTCTGACAATTGTTTGCGTGCCGGGTTGCCGGGGTTCATCAGGCGCCGGTGTTTTGGGGGCAGCGGTTTGATCTGCCAGGATGGCTGCTGCAGGCAAATCATCTGGTTGTTCTCTGACCGGGATGCGCAGATTCTGGCCGATGAAGATAACCGCCTGCAGGCCAAGGCTGTTTGCCATGATCAGATCATTGAGGGACACATTGTGGGTCCGGGCGATGGCACCGGCTGTATCGCCTTTGGCCACCACATGAAACCGGCTGGGTTTCTGTTTGGTCTGGTACAGGCCAAAGGCAATATCCTGGGCATGATGCAGGGCAATGTGGGGGGGCAGCCGGATATCAAATCCCTTTGGGATATATTTCTGGTCCTTGAAAACCGGGCTTCGCAAGGAAGGATTCAGGGTATGAAAATCCTGGATATCCATGTCCACACCCCGGGTGAAAGACCGGGCGCTAAGAAAGCCTTTGGTGGTGAACCGGGTATAGTTTACAGGTGTGTCAAATTGCAGTTCTCCAAAGTATTGCTGATAATTTTTGGCTACCTGCAGGGCTGCCACAAATTCCGGGTAAAAGTTTCTGGAGGCAAATTTAAAGGAGCGGCTTGTGTAGTGCAAAAATATTTTTTCATAGGTGCCCCTGGCCTGTCTGGCCCGTTTCATGCCTGCCAGGCCATGATTGTAGGCGGTGATGGCCAAAGGCCAGTTTTTCAGTTGCGCATAATTTCTTTTCAAAAGCCGGGCCGCGGCATCTGCGGAAATATAGGGATCACGCCGCTGGTCCACCACATAACCGATTTCCATGAACTGTTTTCCGGTTCCCCGGGTAAACTGCCAGATGCCGGCGGCTCCGAATTTTGAATAGGCATTGAAATCAAAGGAAGATTCCACGCAGGGCAGATACACCAGGTCCTCGGGCAGGCCATGGGATCTGAAAATGCGCCTGAATTCTTCAATCACCGCCCCGGACCGGATCAGCCCCGCCTTGAACTGGTCTGCAATACCGGTCTGGCACCGGAGACGAAAGGCGGCCTGTTTATATTCCGCCGGGTCCACATCAGGACCGAACAGGGCCGCCACTTTTTTTTCCAGGCTGTTGGACGGGGTTTTGCCGCCGGCCAGATCCAGTAGAACGGCTTTGTGTTTTTTGAAGGCAGCATCTTTGGTGCGTTTGTTTTTTTTTGCTGCTGCAACAGTGAGGGCCGGATCCAGATCTATGACAGCAAAAATCCGGTCCAGGTGAAGAGAATCATGAATCACCCCCCGGGACCGGTTATACTGGCTGAAAATTTTTATCCAGAATGCCACATTTGGTTTGATGGCTTCATAAACAGGGAAATCTTTTGGTGTGACACTACCGGGCTGTGATGTGGTTCCCATAACAGGCAGGGCAGTGCCCAGCCACAATATGAGCAAAAGAACCATTGTTTTACAACATTGTTTTTTTACCGGGTGTCTTTGTACCGGATAGGGCATGGATTCTCCTGTGATCTGCAGATTTAGGGTAAATCTCCCTGGAATCTATCACAGAAGTTCAACCCCCTTGTACAGCTTGAGGGTGACCTCACCGTCGATGACTTCCTGGCTTTTGTCCATGGCTGCCATGAGAAAGTCCATTTCCGGGCTGAACCAGAATCCGTTGTAAATGAGTTCGGCAAACTTGGCCCCGAGCATATCCCGCAGCCGCATGACCTCCCGGTCCATGGCAATCCCTTCGATATCCTTGTGGGCCTCGTGGAGAATGGTGCCGCCGGGAGTTTCATATACTCCCCGGGACTTGATGCCCACAAAGCGGTTTTCCACCATGTCCAGGCGGCCGATGCCGTTTTCTCTTCCCAGCTGGTTCAAGTATTCAAACAATTCCAGGGCATCGGTTTTTTGGGTGTTATCTTCCAGGTTCACCACCTGGACCGGGATGCCGTCCTTGAACCGGATCTTGATGCGGGTGGGTGTGTCCGGCGCTTTTTCAGGAGACACGGTATGGGAGTAGATGCTTTCTTCGCATTCATGGGCCGGATCTTCCAGGATACCGGCTTCATGGGATATGTGCAGCAGGTTGTCATCTTCGCTGTAGGGCTTGGAAGCACTCTGCTTGGTGGGAATGCCGTGCTTTTCTGCATAGGCCAGAAGATCGCTTCTGCCTGCAAAGGCTGCCAGAAAGGTGGTGTTTTTCCAGGGAGCGATGATCTTGATTTTTGGGTTCAGCGCATAATAGGACAGTTCAAAACGCACCTGGTCGTTTCCTTTGCCTGTTGCCCCGTGGGAAACATAGGCTGCGCCGACGGATTGGGCGATTTCAATCTGTTTTTTGGCGATCAATGGCCTTGCAATGGCGGTTCCTAAAAGATAACGGCCTTCGTAGAGGGTATTGGCCTTGAAGACCGGGAAAATATAATCGGTTACAAATTCCCTGCGCATATCTTCAATGAAAACATCGGATGCGCCGATATTCAGGGCTTTTTTTCTGGCTGCATCAAAATCTTCCTGCTGGCCGATATCGGCCATATAGGCATATACGTCATATCCCTGTTCCAGCAGCCATTTGAGGATGACCGAGGTATCCAGCCCGCCTGAGTAGGCCAGAACCACTTTTTGTTTTGACATGGTAACTCCTAATATATGTAAAAAAATATGGGCCTATTTAGACGAAAATCATTGCAATAGTCAAGGATTTATATGTATTCCCAAATTGGCGTGTTATGTCTTGGGTGCCACCAGGCGCTGGATCACATCTGCACCATACTGACCTATGGAAAATGCAGCCATGGACCGATTTCTGTCAAAACAACTTGTCATGTCAAACAGATATGGGACACAAATATGAACAAGGCTATGTGAAAATGGTAAGCAAAGCGCCTGATACAGCCAGGCAGATAGCCATTGCTTTGTTTGTGGTAATTTTTTCCTTGAGAAACACCGCCGCCAGAATAAATATGAAAATGGTGGACATCTGGTTGAGGATGGCAGCCCTGGAAGCGGTGGTATATTTCATGCCCGCCACCCAGAGGAGCAGGGCGATATAGTTGCCGCAGATGGATGCCGGCAGGGCAATGAGCCAGGCCCTGGACCATTTGAGCTCGGCAAGATATCGTCTTCTGGCCGGCAGGCAGGCCACCAGGATCATGAGCGTGACAATGCCCGCACTTACCCGCACCAGGGTGGCCCAGAACACATCGGTATGTTCCAGGATCTCTTTGATGATGACGATTCCCAAAGATAAAAATATCATGGCCAGGATACCGGCAATGATGCCTGCCATGTTATTGGCAGGCGGCACAGCGGCATCCATTTTCAGATCCTTTTTTCGCAAAGACCCCACCAGAACGGCGGACAATACCATCAGGCCGCCGATGATACCGCCCAATCCCAGGCTTTCATCCAGCAGAAGAAAGGAAAAAAACAGCACACCGGGCAGGTAGAGGCATTCCACAATGGCCACAAGGCCTGCCCCCAGCCGGTTCAAGGCCATGAAAAAGAACAGATCCGCCAGGGTGATGCCCAAAAATCCGGACAAAGACAGGATCAGCCAGTCGTTCAAGGGCTGGTCCGGAAAAAAAGGGATTCGCAATATCAGCATGGTAGCTGTCACCAGAATCAGGGCCACCAGGCTTTTATAAATATTAAGGGAAATGGGGGAAAATACTTCCCCGCTTTTTTTAAACAAGATAACGGCAGCAGCCCAGAAAAAAGCGGATCCCAGGGCAAAAACAGATCCCAGCATGGGTTACCTGTCCCGGTCCAAAAAATGTACATTGCCCTTCAGGTGCGGCCGGCGGCCGGCAGCATCCCGCAGTTCAAAATAGATCAGGTTCTGCACGTGTTTTGCAATGATATGTTCATACCCCAGGGTCAGGGTTGCCGGCATGAAAATCGGCAGCTTGAATGCGGCATCCACTGTAAAGGTGCGGGAAAACGCCATGGTTTGTTCCAGGCCGGCCAGGGTCCGGGCCAGGCTCCACATCCCGTGGGCAATGGCCTGTTTAAAGCCGAGAAGCCGGGCGGTGGTATGAAACAGGTGGTGGGGGTTGTAATCTCCTGATACCTGTGCGTATCTGCGGCCGGTGTCTGCCGGTACCTGAATGGTGAGCCTCGGCGGCAGGAACCGGTCCTTTATCGGTTTTTTGGGCGTGGTGCCGGGAATCGGGTTCCGGGTTAGATAGGTGGAAATTCCCTGCCAGACCAGGGTGTTTTTAGTATGTATTTGCAGATGGAACCGGGTGGTGATGCCCTTTGATGTCCGGGTCATATCCTTGAGGGTGCAGGTAAGATCCAGGGTGTCATATATCCCTACCGGCTGTATTGCCTCAAAGGACTGGCCGGTCTGGATCAGTCCCATGGGGTTGACAGGGAAAAAATGCGAGGTGACATACCTGCCCAGCATGCCGATGAAAAGGGTCTGAAGAAAGCTGGGCGGGATAGTGCGGTCTTCGGGTGTATGGGAAAATCCACACAACTGCCGGTATCGGCTGATCTTTTTCGGATCGGGTACAAACCCGGACAAAAGCAACTGCACTTTTGGAACCCGGGCATTTGACGGCAGCCCCGGTTTTCGCACCAGGGACAAGGCCAGCAGTTTGCAGAATACCGCCGGCATGGGCGGCAGGGTTTTCAGACGGACACAACGAGTGGGTTCTGTCAGGGGAATCTGGGTGGTATCGGTTTCCATGTTTGCGTGTATTAATCCTTATGTTCAAAAATTCGGGTATACCAAAATGTACGGGCGGTTCGCGAACCGCCCGTACATTATTCGAACCACCCTTACGGTAACAGGCTTTGAGCCTATCCTTGTTTTTGTCTGAAGTCAATACGTGCGTCACGCTTTGACGGGACGATCTTGTGCAGACAAATTGCGCCAGGTATCTGAAAAGTAACTCTTTTTTGTCAAAAAGGTGCGATTATGGTTGACCCTGCCGGGATTAGGGTATACTAGCAAGACCGTAACACCCGTTTGAATTTACAAAAACAGGAGATATTATGGATATCCAGTCCGACAGCCCGCTGATGACCGTTTCAGAAGGCGCCCTTATCATAGCAAAAGCCAAACGCGTAAACCTTAATCCCAGCCTGTTGTACGAGGCGGTGATCGATCTGGCGTCAGAAGGCCTGATTACTGCCAACTGCATTAACCGGGCAGCCGGCATTCTTCTCAATGACCTGGGGTTTCCCACCTATTTTTTTGAAACTATTACCAAAGAGTCCTTGAAAAGCATTCTGGCATCCATTGCCAAAGGCATCCGCATCAGCGGGGACAAGGTTGCGCTTCATTCCTGGGTGGCGGATATCGATTTCGACCTGAACCAGGACAGCAGTGTCCAGCGGGTACGCATTGCCACCGCCGAAACCCGGGACCGGATGGAACGGATACTGGACAAAATGCTGTCCGGCCACCGCAGAGAATATTATTATAACCCGGAAAAAGAATATTATACCTATGTATTCCGGCCGGAAACCGTGGCGGATTTTCAGGATGCTGAGTTTGCCGAGTCCCGGTTCCTTTTCAACCGGAACAAGGATTATGTCGCCATCCCCCGGCTGACCCGGAACCGGTATGAAAAATTTCTGGGACAGGTTGACCAGCATGTCACCCCGTTTGTGGAACTGTTCAACCTGTCGGATATCGGTGAAATACGGTTCATGTTCAATTCTGATTTTGAACGGCCCCAGCTGCCGGTGCTCAGAAAGCTCTTTGCCGACCACGGCCTGACCATCACCCGGGCCTATTGGGAACCGTATTTCACAGAAACCAGAATGCCCTCATCTATCTGTTCTCTGTATGTGGCAGGAGAATTGTCAAGGAACAAAGAAGCGCTGCTGCTGGAAGACTTGCGGGCTTTTTTGGGTTTTCACATCACCCGGATCACCCGGCTTTATGTGGAAGGGCTTCTCAGTTTTAAAGAAATGCTGTTTGCCGGCAATGCCGTGGATTTCACCCATATGTTTATTTTCAAGGAACAGGGAACCAGAACAGACAAGGAGATCATGGAAAGCCTGGCTTCCGTGGATCATAGGGAAGCATTTTCAGCACGGATACATGAATCCAATAAATTTACCTACGTATCTGAAATGATTCTGGATACAGCCATGGCCCATCCGGACCTGATGCAGTTTTTATATGGGCTCTTTGATGCAAAATTCAATCCGGACGGCCCCGGTGATTTTTCAGAGGAACAATTGCAGGCAAAGGCCGCGGAATTTGACCAATTGCTGGCAGTGCGGTTCATGGATGACCCTTTGGCCTATGATCTGTTCACATTCATGTTGAAACTTGTGTCAGCCTGTTTGAAAACCAATTTTTACAAACCGGAGAAACGTTCCTTTTCCTTTCGTCTGAATAATACAGTTCTGGATCCGCTGGTGTTCAAACAATTTGTCTATGGCCTGTTTTTTGTCAACGGCCATTATTCCTGCGGCACCCATCTGCGGGCCGATGATATTGCCAGAGGCGGGCTGCGTATGATCCGGGTAACACCGGCCAACCATGACATGGAACTGGATAATGCGGTTCTGCTCAATTATGCGCTGGGACCCAGGGCCCAGCGTCTCAAGCACAAGGATATCTGTGAAAGCGGATCCAAAGGGGTGGTGGTTCCCCATCCCGTATATGCAGGCTACAGCATGGATGCCCTCTATGACTATACTGAGGGAATAATGGACCTGATGCTCACACACGGGCGTGTGAAAGACTATTACGGCCGTCCCGAGATGATATTTTTCGGACCGGATGAAGGAACCGCACCCTTGATGGATGCCGTGGCCTTCCGGGCAAAGCAGCGGGGATATGCCCATTGGCGGACCATCACCACGGGCAAGAGCATCGGTATTCCCCACGACACCTATGGGATGCTGGTAAACAAGGACCTGTTCGGTCTGGTACCGGCCGGTAAGGCCGGCACACAACTGCTCATCAATGGTGAATCCTGTACCACCACCACAGACATGGATGAAATCTATGCCCGTATCGGCGGTCAGGTGAACCTCAGTGGTATGACCACCACCTCGGTCATGGGTGCTTTCAGAACATTGATCAGCCATTGCGGTGAAAAAGAAGAAGACCTGAACCTGATGATGACAGGCGGGCCGGATGGGGATCTGGGCAGCAATGAGATCCAGTGCTACAAAGGCAACATCTGCCTTGTGGTGGACGGCGGGTCCATCTTGTTTGACCCGGATGGTCTGGATAAGCAATCTCTTATGAAAATTGCCTTTATGCGCCATACTGCCCCAAGGGCCAATTCCCTGGCCTATCCGAAAGAAAAATTGGGCAAAAACGGATTCCAGGTACCCTTGAAAGCCAAGGGCATTACCCTTCCTGACGGTACCTTTGTGGCGGACGGTGCCATGTTCCACCGCAATTTCATCACCGAACCGGCCAACCGCAAATATATCGAACAGGCCAATATCCAGGCCTTCATTCCCTGCGGCGGGTTCAAAGACACCATCAACCAGCGCAATGTTACACAGTTTACCGGCCTGTTCAAGGAGTTGCGGTTCATTGTGGAAGGGGCCAATGTGTTTTTTGATGATGCAGCCAGGCGGTATATCGCAAAAAAGACCGATATCCGCCAGATCAAGGACTCTTCAGCCAACAAGGGAGGGGTGTTTTCCTCGGCCGTGGCGGAAGTGCTTACCGCTTTTCTGTTTGAAGATGAGTATGAAAAAAGGCTTTTGGAAGATACCGGCACCCGGTGGGCGTTGATCCGGGATATTCTGACCCTGGTGCATACCCATGCCTGCAATGAAGCCGGTATGCTCCTGAAAATTTATGACAAAAATCCGCAAGTGCCTTTGTTTGTGTTGTCCGAACAGACCAGTGAGCAGATTTT
>JAIVHE010000032.1 GCA_020201255.1 Desulfobacteraceae bacterium | reverse complement strand
CAGGGCCTGCATCAGACCTTTGTCCGGTACAAAATAGGGGGTAACGATCCAGATACGTTCCTGGGCAGAATACACGGCAGACAGCAGGGCTTCGTACAGGGCGTCGCTCTGGATATCCGGGCCTGACGGCACCACCTGGATATTGGTGTCACCGGTACCTGCCGGCATAAAATCGGGCAGCGCCAGTTTGTCTGGAGCACTGTGGTTCCAGTCGGCGGTAAAAATTTCTGTGTAATGGAACACTGCCGGGCCCTGGATGAAAAATAGCAGATCCTGCCACCGTTTTTTGCAGGGTGACGGACCAATATACTCTCTGGTGATGTTCACCCCTCCGGAAAGAACGGTTTTGTCATCAAAGATGAAAATTTTTCGATGGTTTCGCAGATTGATATAGTTCTGAAAAGGCCGGGTCAAAAGGGGCATGTAAAAGGCCACCTGGCCTCCGGCTTTTTTGAGTTTCCGAAGGGGAAACTGGTACAGGTAAAGGGGCAAAGATCCGATGCAGTCGATAAGCAGTTTCACCTGAACCCCGGTTTCCGCCTTTTTCGTCAGCGCAGCCAGAATGTTTCTTCCCACATTGTCCGGGCGCAGTACATAAGTGGATATAAGAATGGACTGCCGAGCAGAAGAGATCTGTTCCATAAGAATATTATAGGCCTTGACCCCGTCGGTATAGAAAAAAAACCGGTTGCCCCGGGTGGCACCGGCAATTCCGTTGCTCCGCAGCACCATATCAATGCGGGTGGCGGTATGTTCAGGGATTTCTCCTTTTTTTGCCAGTTCGAAAACCGTTTTCTCCCGGCGTTTGAGTTTTCTGCTCCTGAGGATAAAATACAGGGGTACGGAAAAGTAAGGCAGCAGAATAATGGCCAGCAGCCAGGCAATCATACTGGGGGGTTCCCTGCGCTGATACACCATATGCCCCAGTGCGCCCAGCACCAGGATGCCGGACATGATGGCGGTGCTCTGCACCAGGATAAAATAAAAAACATTCTCACTCATGCAGTAATTGAACCATACTCACTCAAAAATAGCAACCTGGTGCTGTCCGGCCGGATTTTTTTGAAATGTTTCGTCTTAAAGGGGGGTAAAATCAAATCTCTGGCCACCGATGGTTGCCTCATACATCAGGCCCCCCTTGGTCTGAACAAATACAGCCACACCTTTTTTATATCCTACAGGTGCGGAAACCGGGTGGCTGCGGAAAATCGGTCCACAAATTCCGGTTCTGTGGCCAGCTCAAGAAAGTTGACCTGGGGGGCCATGGCCTGGACCTCCTTGAGTCTTTTTTGGTCAAGCAGGGCCATGACGGCACCGGTGCCGGCCAGGTTTTCTGCGGCAATCATTTGATTTTTGCAGATTTCCGGGGGCAGCATGCCGATATCTCGGGCATTTTCCCAGTCAAATTTGACACCGAATGCGCCGGTGAGGATGGTGCGGTCCACCTCGACAACCCCGGCCTTGTCCAGCAGCATTTGGATGCCCACAAACAGGGCCGCTTTGGCCAGCTGTACCTGGCGCACATCCTTGAGAATGAATTGGACATCGGTGTCCGGCAGGGTGAATGCCCGGCCGATGCCTTTGTCATCACAGGTCACCCCGGGTTTGTCCGGGTCAAAAGAACCGTCTTGTCTGATGGTGCCGGTTTTGCGCATGGCGGCCAGGATATCGATGACCCCTGTGCCGCAGATGCCGGCTGCCGGGGCATGGTTGATGGTTTCATGGAAAAAGGTGCCGTTGTCGACCCAGACACGGCTGACCGCACCCGTGGCGGCCCGCATGCCGCTGGAGATCTGGGCGCCTTCCAGGGCCGGTCCGGTGGCACAGCTGGTGGCCCAGATTTTTGTGCCGGTACACAGCATGAGTTCGCCGTTGGTGCCGATATCAATGATCAAGGTGGTCTCTTTTCTGGTATGGGAAAGATCCCCGAGACAGGCTGCCAGGATATCCCCCCCCAGAAATCCGGAGATCACCGGAAAGATATACACCGGTACATTTTCTTCGGCATTGATGCCCAGATCCCGGCAGGTGAACAAAAGGGTGTCATGGAATACGGGCAGATACGGGGAAATGCCCAGGGTGGATGGATTGAGGCCGGCAATGATATGTTCCATGGTGGTGTTGCCCACCAGGGTGATCTGGTCAATGGCTTCTGTGTCTTCTCCAACGGCTTCCAGGCAGGAGTCAATGAGGTGGTTCATGGCCCCGGCTGCAAGTTTTTGCTGGGCTGCCAGAGCGTCGCTGTCAAGGCTGGCTGCGGAAATCCGGGATATCACGTCTTCCCCGTACAGGCGCTGGGGATTGACCATGGCCTTTGCCGCCAAGATGGTTCCTGCCGTCATATCACATACATAGGCGGCTATGGTGGTGGTGCCGATGTCAAAGGCAATGCCCAGTCCGGTTTGGTGCCGGCCTTTTTGCACGGATATTACCCCTGCGTCAGAGTGGAATATCACGGTCATATCACTGCCATGGATGGCAGGATCAGAAAGCGCCGCCAAAGGAAAGCGGTCGGAAAACCAGATCTTTTCAGCGTATACAGATGCCACTGCATGGCATATGTTCTGGGCCAGGCTGGGGGAAAGATCCTTGGAAGCAGCCTTGATCCGGGCTTTTGTCAAGAAAAACCGCCGGACTGCCGGATCAGTGGTGAATGTTCCCTTGATACCTGTTTTGCCGAACACCTCGTTTCCCTGGATCAGTTTTTCCGGTACCGTGGCCTGTACCGGTCCTTCCAGAATTTTTGCCTGACAGGACAGACGGTGATCAGGCCCTTTTTTTTTCAGCAGTTTTTGTTCCTGTTCGGTTCTGGGGGATAATCGTTCGGGATGGTCTACGACTACCCGGCATTTGCCGCAGGTGCCTTTTTCTCCGCAATCGGATCGCAGCAGTATGCCTTTGGAAAGGGCGGCCTGAAACAGGGTGGTCCCAACAGGCACAGTGACGCGCCGGCCAAAGGGTTCAAAAATAATGGTGCATAATGTTGTCATAGCAGATTACAAAAAGTTTTCATCCAGAATTAAAGAAATAAGCGATATCATACCCACAAGCTCTCCTTTTTCTTCCACCGGTGCCCGCCGTATGCCGGCCCGGTAAATCAGACGGACTGCATAGCGGATATCCATGTCAGCCGGAACGGTGATCACCGGTTTTGTCATGATTTCATAGACATTCACCTCATCCAGGGACCGGCCGGGCAGTATGACACCTTTGACAATATCCTGGGAAACCAGTATCCCCCAGGCATCGTCTTCATGGCGTTTTTCTACCAGAAGCGAAAATATTTTCTCAGCCCGCATTTTGTTCACCGCTTCACGGGTGGTGGCCATACCGTCAATGGAGATGATTCCCTTTGTCATCACATCCCGTACCCGAATGATCCTGGGTTTATCCGGTTCCATACATTACCTTCCTTTGCAATACGTTGGCTGAAATAATGGTTTGTTTACAAATAATTGTCACGGGCGTTTTGTTTGAATTTTTCAATCTGGCTTTCCAGGCCCACCACATGTTCCACCGGCAGCATAAACGCGATGCCCGTACCGGGTTTGCCGAATTCTCCGGCATCTTTGATGACGTTCAACAGTTTTTCCGCTACATGTTCTTCCGCCAGCAGCATGATGATATCGGTCTGGGCTTCCAGGGTCAGACCGAAAAACGTTTTTGCTTCTTTGATGCCGGTTCCTCTGGCGGGAATGATGGTGGCACCGGTGGCACCCTCTTTTTTGACGGCATCGACAATCTTGTCGGTAATTTCTGCTTTGACAGAGGATAAAATGAGTTTAAACCGCATAGGTTTTCTCCGTTTTTCTTGTTTTACGATCGGTCATCCAAACGGCCAACCGGGCATATCCCAGCACCGATATGATGGGAAACAGGCAGACAAAGGCAATAAGCCCGAATCCGTCCAGGGCGGGATTGCGGCCCGGGACGCTGGAGGCCAGGCCAAGGCCCAGGGCTGCTACAATTGGCACGGTAACGGTGGATGTAGTGACCCCGCCGGAATCATAGGCCAGTGCGATGATATTTTTCGGGGATACCAGGGTCAGCAAAATAACCATGATATACCCCCCGAGAATGAACAGGTAAAGGGGGGTGCCGGTGATAATGCGGAAGGTACCGAGACTGATGCCCACGGCTGCCCCTACGGCGACGGTAAGCCGCAGTCCCCACTGACTGATGGTGCCCATGGACACCTCACTGGCTTTGTACGCCACGGCAATGAGGGATGGTTCCGCAATGGTGGTGGCAAATCCGATCATGGCGGCAAACAGGTATACCCATCCATAGGCGGTCCAGTCTGCTATGGCCGGGGCATGGGGGGTCCCGTAAATAAATACGGGATCAGACAGCTGGGCCGCCATGATTTTTCCTAAGGGGAACAACGCTTTTTCAAGGCCTGCCAGAAACAGGGCCAGTCCGAACACCACATACACACTGCCCACCAGCACACGGCCCAGATGAGGTATGGGCTGGCGCAGGACCAGCAGCTGAAATCCTCCGATCAGAAGAATGATCGGCAGCACATCCCTGCCTGTGGCAACCAGTATTTTTATGAAATCCATCAAAAAGTCCAACTGGAGTTCTCTCCTTATTGTTAATGGAAGATCAGTAGCCCGTATCCCATGACAAAAATCATGGGCAGCAGAGAAGCAAACGCGATGAGACCGAAACCATCTATCAGCGGGCTTCTGCCCCTGATGGTGGATGCCAGTCCGACGCCCAGGGCTGCCACAATGGGCACGGTAACGGTGGATGTAGTGACTCCGCCGGAATCATAGGCCAGTGCGATAATGTTTTTCGGGGATACCAGGGTCAGCAAAATAACCATGATATACCCCCCGAGAATGAACAGGTAAAGGGGGGTGCCGGTGATAATGCGGAAGGTGCCCAGACTGATGCCCACGGCTGCCCCTACGGCGACGGTAATCCGCAGTCCCCACTGGCTGATGGTGCCCATGGACACCTCACTGGCTTTGTACGCTACGGCAATGAGGGATGGTTCGGCAATGGTGGTGGCAAATCCGATCATGGCGGCAAACAGATACACCCATCCATAGGCGGTCCAGTCTGCTATGGCCGGGGCATGTGGGGTACCGTAAATAAATACGGGATCGGACAGCTGGGCCGCCATGATTTTTCCTAAGGGGAACAACGCTTTTTCAAGGCCTGCCAGAAACAGGGCCAGTCCGAACACCACATACACACTGCCCACCAGCACACGGCCCAGATGAGGAATGGGCTGGCGCAGGACCAGCAATTGAAATCCCCCTATCAAAAGGATGATCGGCAGCACATCCCTGCCTGTGGCAACCAGTATTTTTATGAAATCCATCAAAAATTCCAACTGGAGTTCTCTCCTTATTGTTAATGGAAGATCAGCAACCCGTATGCCATGACAAAAATCATGGGCAGCAAAGAAGCAAAGGCGATGAGACCGAAACCATCTATCAGCGGGCTTCTGCCCCTGATGGTGGATGCCAGTCCGACGCCCAGGGCTGCCACCAGGGGCACGGTGATGGTGGAAGTTGTCACCCCGCCGGCATCATAGGCAATGCCGATGATCTCTTCGGGGGCAATAGTGGTCATGAGCATCACCACTGTATACCCTCCGATAATCAGAAAATGGATGGGCCAGCCCTTGAGGATGCGGATGACCCCCACCAGGATGGCCAGGCCCACGGAGAACGCCACGCTGATACGCAGTCCCAGGGCATAGGTAGTCAAGGATTTTTCATCCGGATCGATCAGCCCTCCTTTTCCAGCCATATCAGCAGCTTCTGCGGCCACTGCAATGAGGGCAGGCTCGGCAATGGTGGTGGAAAACCCCAGGCTAAAGGCGAACAGCAGGAGCCAGAAAATGCTGCCTTTTTTGGCCAGGGCATAGGCCATGGCTTCACCACTGCCGGTCAAAACCCTTTGCACCTAAATTCTGGCAGGACCCGATGGCCTTTTGTATCCTAATTCCAGGGGTCTTGTTTGTCAAGGCATTATCTTTTTCCCCTGAATACCGCCTGATTTTTTTAAGACCCTTCCGAATCAAAAAAAAAGAGGTTTTGGTAAACCTCTTTTTTTTTACGGATTGTGTTATTTACGGATGATATTTTTTTTGAAAAATTGAGAAAGGATTAGCTTTTTGATTCCCTCTGCTGCCATATGCTGGAGAATTCAATATCAGATATCGTGTCTTTGAGCCACACTGCCTGCTGCCTGACCAGATTGCCGGGAATGGTTACCAGTTGTTTGACACTTTCCCATAATTGACTGAAAAGATTCAGACCAAATCCAACAACAGCGAAGGAAACGATAGCGAAATGAGCCAAAACCTGATGATTGTCAGATTTCTTATTATGGATTGATTGAATAATTGGTGTGGATTTCTCCATTGGTTCCTCCTTGTCTGTATGTTAACATGTGCCTTTTGGGAAGTCCTTTGCATGCTGCAAAAGACTTGGCACAAAAAAATTACTCATCTGAATGTTTTGTATATGAAATATCTCATATAGAAACATCCTTGTCAAGGAAAAAAACATTTTTTTTAAAATCCATGGAAGTACCGGTCCATGTAAGCCTTTTGTGAGACTTTCCGGTTGTGAAGCTTTCCGGCTTCCGGATAAAACACCCATTGCCCTGGATTTATATGAAAGCCCTCAGCCGTCAGTCCTCAACCAACCGCTAACCGCTAACAGCTAACAGCTAAAAGCTAACCGCTAACCGCTAACCACTTTCATGCTTTGTCGTGCCCGCCAGGGCATGGGTGTTATAAAGATCAATCCAGAAATGTTTTTCCGGTATTTTTCACGGTGTGGTTGTCTCTCATATAATTTGCCTGGCTGCCGTTGCGCATGATCGCATCCAGCCCTTCCGGGTCATAGGCTTCCACCTGATAGTCCGGGGCCTGGTCCGGTGTGGTCTGGCGGCACAAATCAATATGCCGCTCCAGCTTGGCTATGGAAAAGGAGACCAGCTCCTTTAAAAATCCGAAACTGTGCCGCATCTGATGAAACCCGTATTTTTTCATCAACGCGTATCCATTGACCGCTTCTTTTTCGGCAATCTCATTGGGATGCTCCTGGCTGGTGGTGCACGCGGTCTGGATGGAGGGCAGATCCAACCGTTTGTTGACCTTTTCCATGATCAGGTTGGCAATATTAAAGGAGGTCAGCCCGAGGTTCACCGCATAATTGTCCTTGATGCTGGCAATGGACGGCAGCCCGGCATGGACCACCATGACCCCTGGATTGACCACCTGGGCCAGTGTAATGCCGAACAACGCCTCGGCATGGGTCAACGTGATCAGGCTGGACATGGAATAGGGAGCGGACAGCCCGGCCATGGGCATGGTGGAAACATAAATGGGAATCCCTTTTTTCACGCAGGCCAAAAACGGCGGGATCATGCTGTCGATGATGTTCAAGGGGCTGTTGATGATGGAAAACTGGATGGTGAATCCCCCCCGGGTTTCATGGATCTGCCGGGCTTTTTCTATGCCCGCTTCCGAGACCGCGGCGGCATACACCGGTTTGTCGCAGTTTTCGATAATGGTTTCCATGACCTTGACTTCCTGTTTGGGAACCAGCACCCCCCTGGCCATGAAATCGATCACATCGGTTTGGTCCACGATGCGGGCGATCTGTGCAATATGATCGAATGTGGGTTGAATCAACTCTTTTGTGGTGTCGTCATACACAAAGGGGGCCGTACCGCCCACCCCGAAAGAATTTTCTCCGATCCAGTACTGATCCCGTTTGGGTGTATCGGTCAGGGCCTGTTCCACCAGGGGAGACAGCACATGCAGATGTTCGGTGGTGTTGTCATAGGCAGCCATGCCCGTGTCTTCCAGAATCTTCCGCACCTCGGGGGAACTGCACCGTATACCGGTTTCTTCCAGTACCCGTAATGCATCCTGATGGATTTGGTCCAGATAATCATTGCTCACTAAATTCATTTATTTTCCTCTTTTGTTGATGGTCAATGTCATCCCGTCCCAGGCAAACACCATATTATCAAGGTTCGCCTCAAGGGCACGGTAATCGGTAAAACTGCGGTGCCAGTATTCCTCCAGATGAATGAACACCACCTGCTTTGCCTGTATCCGCCGGCTCAGGGCAACAGTCTGCTCAAAGGTGTACAGGGTGGTCCTGGAGATGTGATCATCCGGATACACATATCCGTGTCGCAACCCGGTTTCAAACAGACCCGGCTGAATGAACAACACGTCCGGGTTCTGCACCGCAGGATCCTGTTCGGGGAACGGCTTGATGTCACAAGGGGCGTATACCGCTTTGCAGCCGTTTTTTTCAAACACGTAAATATAGGCCACCTGATCCCCCCGGTCCACCGGCAGGGCCGTCACCTGGACATCCCCGATCATGGTCTTCCGGTCAAAGGGTTCACAGCACAGAAATCCGGATTTTTCGTAAAATGACACCAGAGATCCGTATGCCGTACTGACTTTTCGGAAGCTTTCCAGCAGCTGTCGTGGCAGAACCAGGCGGACGGTTTTTTCCGGAAACGCCTGCCAGGTTCTGAAATCAATGGTCATCTGCTCCACCACCCGGAATCCTTCGATATGATCCGGATCCAGGTGGGTGAGCATCAGGTGTGTGATGTCACGGATATCCGACCGGTTGAGCTGCCGGGAAATTTCAGCCGGGGTATCGATCAGGATATTTTCATCATGCACAAACGCGGCAGGTCCCCCTCTTTCGAAGGGAACGCCTTTTTGCCGCGCTTCCGTGCAGATCCGGCACCGGCATAATGGTTTGGGGATGACGGCACATCCCCCGGACCCCAGTATCGAAAAATCCATGACATTCGTCCGCAAAAGACCGTTACTTGAAGGGATCCCAGCGGACGGTCTGTTTTTCATATGACGGCGGGAACTGTTTCAAGAACTCGTCGTAGTAGTACAATTCTTTGAATGACGCGAACTTGAGCCCGTACGCCGCCTTGGGACGAAGCTCGAACTCTTTGGGATCGATTTTCTGGGCAATGATGTCATCCATCACATCATCCATGCCGGTCCCCATGGCAAACCGCAGCTTTTCCCGATCCGCGATCTGTTGTGGCAGCATATCCCGGAACGCTTCCCGCAAGACATATTTTTCAATCTGTTTATCCCCGTAAATCTTCCATCTCATGGGAATTTTTGCGGCAAATTCCACCACCCGGGAATCCAGG
The DNA here is from genome assembly GCA_020201255.1 of Desulfobacteraceae bacterium. GTDB lineage: Bacteria > Desulfobacterota > Desulfobacteria > Desulfobacterales > Desulfobacteraceae > Desulfotignum. The sequence goes on along the minus strand of JAIVHE010000032.1, from coordinate 527 downwards.
AACGGGGTTTTATACACCACGCTGTTGGCCATCCAGCTGCGGTCCATCCGTCTCAACGCGGTGTTATAGGCGATCTCCAGCAACTTCTGGGCCAGCCGGTCCCGCTGTTCCACGCTTTTGACCTTGGGGTTCTTCAATACCATGCGGTACCCGCCGAACAGTTCATCCGCCCCTTCCCCCACCAGCACGGTATCACTGAATTCTTTGACTCTCCGGGACACATAATAATTGGCCAGAATCCCGGATATGCAGTCTTCATCAAAACTTTCCAGATACCAGACCGCCTGGGGAATGATCTCATCGATATCTTCATCCGTGATTTCATAAACAAAATGTTCCAGCCCCAGAAAATCAGCCATCAGTTTGGCATTTTCCAGGTCCGGGCCGGGCGCCCGCTTGACCGAGCCGGTAAACAGCTTCAGATCGGGGTTGTATTCTTTGGCAATGGCCGCTATGATGGAACTGTCCAGACCACCGCTCAAAGACACGGCATTGGCACCATCCATCCGCCGTTTGACCGCATCGAT
>JAIVHE010000335.1 GCA_020201255.1 Desulfobacteraceae bacterium | reverse complement strand
ATATCTCCCCTGAATATGATGATTGCAAAAAGCTTGCTCTTGAAAATGAGATTTCCCTGAAATCCGTGATTGAAAATGTTACATCGGATATTTTGACCAGGTATGGGGAAAGATAAATAATAATATAATCTTAAATTATGGAGGGTTTATCAAATGGACAAAATTTTAAGAATTAATGTAAGTGCCGAAGGTGGGCCAACTGCTCTTGAAGAAGGATTAGGGGAATATGCCGGCCTTGGAGGCAGAGGGATGACCTCCGGTATTATTTCAAAAGAGGTTCCACCGCTTTGCCATCCCCTGGGAAAGGATAACAAACTGGTGATCGCACCCGGAATGCTGAGCGGAAGTGCTGCTGCCGTGTCGGGAAGAATATCGGTGGGGTGTAAAAGTCCGCTGACTGGCGGAATAAAAGAAGCCAATTCAGGCGGACAGGGGGCACAGGCTCTGGCACGGCTCGGTTATGCAGCCATTGTTCTGGAGGGAAAACCCGCCGATGATACCCTTTACAAGGTATTTATCAACAAGGACGGTGTCACCATAGAGCCGGATAACAGCCTGAAAATGCTGGGTAATTATGCAACTGTCGAGAAAATAAAAGCTGCCTGCGGTGATAAAGTCTGCTGTATTTCCATTGGCCAGGCCGGTGAAATGAAGCTGAGTGCAGCCACGGTCGCATTTACAGACATGGAACAAAGGCCTACCCGTCATGCAGGCCGCGGGGGCGTTGGCGCCGTGATGGGCTCCAAAGGCATTAAAGTTATCGTTCTTGATGATACAGGCATGGGAATGCGGAAGCCGAAAAACCCTGATGCTTTCAAATCCGCCAACAAAGAATTTGTAGCTGGACTCAAACAACATCCTGTAACCGGTGAAGGACTCCCTGCCTTTGGAACCAACGTTCTTACCAATGTACTCAATGAAGCCGGCGGATATCCCACAAAAAATTTCAGTACAGGTCAGTTTAAAGAATCCACGAAAATTGCCGGCGAAGCCCTGGCGCAGATCGAAAAAGACAGGGGCGGGTCAGCCACACAAGGCTGCCACAGGGGTTGTGTGATCCAATGTTCAGGAACTTACAATGATAAAGACGGCAATTTCCTCACCAAACAGCCGGAATACGAGACTGTTTGGGCACATGGTGGAAACTGTTGTATTTACGATCTGGATACCATTGCCATGCTTGACCGGCTTGACGATGATTTCGGGCTCGATACCATTGAAATGGGTGCCACCATTGCCGTGGCCATGGATGCCGGAATTGCCGAATTCGGTGATGGTGAAGCCGCCATCAACCTGATTAAAGAGGTGGGAAAAGGAACCCCCCTTGGAAGAATTCTTGGTAACGGCGCAAAGGTTGCAGGACAGGTCTTGGGTGTCGAACGGGTTCCTGTGGTCAAAGGTCAGGCCATGCCTGCCTATGATCCCAGGGCTGTCCAGGGAATCGGCGTCACCTATGCCACCACAACAATGGGTGCTGACCATACGGCGGGTTACGCGGTAACAGCCAATATTCTCGGGGTGGGCGGGAGTGTTGATGCGCTCAAACCCGAGGGGCAGATAGATCTTTCCAGGAACCTTCAAATCGCCACAGCAGCTATCGATGCAACCGGTATGTGCCTGTTTATCGCTTTTGCCATTCTTGATCAGCCGAAGACGTTCCAGGCGCTCCTTGATATTATCAATGGTTTTCACGGCCTCAGTCTCACCGCCGATGATGTGACTGAACTTGGCAAATCCATTCTCTCAAAAGAAAGAGACTTTAATGCCCGGGCAGGTTTTACAAATAAAGATGACCGGCTGCCGGAATACTTTAAAAATGAGAAACTGGCGCCCCACGGCGTCACCTTTGCAGTAAAGGATGAGGAACTGGATCAGGTTTTTAACTGGTAGTTCTTATTATGCCTGAAAATTGATCTTACTGAATATAAAACCGGATAGGGAGTTCTTAACAGGGCTCCCTATCTTTTATCTTGACTATTCTGCGTGTGTCAGGTTTAAATTGAAATGCTGAGATGTAACATATATAAAATTTTATTATCCCGAACATCCCGTATCAGCAAGGAGATACAATGAGTGAACAATCCCCTTCAACGATCTCTTTTATTATCGACAAAAATTCTATCTCCATTTTTTCCATCATTCTTCAACAGGGTTTCAAGGTCTTTGCCAAGGTTGGCTCCAGTCTTGAGAGTATGCTGTGTGATCAATTTGCTTTACCCCCTGAATATTTGTCAAATAGAATTCAAACCATTTTCCTTGACGGGAAACCAGTGGATGATGTTACGTCCACCATGATCACTGACGGTGCCACGCTGGCATTGTCGGCAGCCATGCCGGGGCTGGTGGGAGCCACGTTCAGAAGCGGGGGGGCTTTATCAGTATTCCGAAGTTCCATCACCCACAGGGAGGAAGAGGAAAAATCCAATATTTCTGCGCAAGGAATGATAACCTTAAAATTATTCAACCTGCTTGTTTCGGAAATAGGGCCGGCCTTCCTTGAAAGAGGCATCTGGGTGGAAACCGAAATAATCAAAAATCTTATTGAGGAGAAAAAAACAGAGGGGAAAACTGTTTTCAAATCATTAAAAGTTGACGGGCGGGAAATCGGGCCGGATGAATTCAGCCGATTGAATTGGAATGAAGGTCAAAAGCTTATTGAGGTTACCGTTCAAATAGAAAAATAACTGCCAGCAGAAAGGTGAATATGTTTAAAGCAGCGACCGTAGCATCTAAAGAAACGTATTCGTATGATATGGGAATAAGACTGGGAGAAGCCCTGATTGAAAAACTGGGTCAACTGCCCGGTGGCTGCTGGCTTTTTTGTGAGCCGGGTAACGGGTTAAAAGAACTGATCGATGGAATCGGAGATGCCGTCGCCACCCCGAATCTAATCGGGTGCACAGGTGCTGCAGAAATTTCAAATGCAGGATTCAATACCAGGTCAGCGGTTTTGGGAGGGATTGCTTCGGATCATATCGCGTTTGAAGTCGTTTCCGTTAAAAATATCGGTAAGGACAGTGAGCAAGCAGGCAAAGAACTCGCCGGTTTATTTTCCCCCGGAGTCCGTAATATTCAGCTTTTCTCAGATGGGATTACCGGAAACGGATCTTCACTTCTACGAGGCATCAACTCAATAATGGAAGAACACGTTCCCATTACAGGAGGAACAGCCGGAGACAGCGGAAGGTTTAATAAATCATGGCAGTTTGCAGGGAAAAAATTGCTTTCCGATGCAGCTGTGGCCATCGGGTTCACAGGAGAATTCAAAGTGGGCACAGGCGTCCAGAGCGGATGGTCTCCGGTAGGCTTGCCCAAAAAGGTGACCCGGTCTTCAGGTAACGAACTCTTTGAATTAAACAATGAACCTGCATTAAACGTATTTAAGCGATTTTTAGGCAAACATGCGGAAAAACTTCCGGCCGTCGGAGTAGAATATCCCCTGGGATTCTATAGCAGCTGTGGTAGCGCTGCCGGTGATGATCATTTCCTGCTCCGTGCCACTATGGCTGTCAACCATGAAGAAGGCTCCATAATATTTGCCGGTGATGTTCCCGAAGGAACAATGGTCTACCTGACCTGTGGGGATAAGACGTCTATCCTTGAAGCCACAAGAAAAGCAATCCGGCATGCTGTCGATGAACTGGAAGGTGTCAAACCGGTAATGGCATTCTTTTATTCCTGTATGGCCAGAAAAACCGTTCTCGGTCAACAGACAAAAGAAGAATTCGAACAGGTCGATCTGGAACTTGGAAAGAACATACCCATATTGGGGTTCTATTCATTTGGAGAATACTGCCGGGTTAAAACAGGAGGCACCTGTTATTTCCATAATGAATCGGCCACGATATCAGTTATTGGGATATGAACCATGCTACATAACCGGTCAAACGACAAAAGAATTCATGAGCTGGAAGAACTGCTGGAGGTTTCAGAACGAAAGGCAGACATTCTGACAAATCTGCTCAAAGAAGCAAGTGCAGAATATGACCAGACCCTTAAAAAAATTAAAATATCAGAAGAAAACTTTCGTGCTGTCTTTGAGAATGCCCCTGAAGCCATTTACATAGTTGAAACAAATACAAGAAAATTTCTTGAATGCAACCCTTTCATGTCAACCTGGCTCGGATACACCCGCAACGAATTATTGTCCATGCGGGTCGAACAGATACTTGAATCCGGTGACGGAGAAAGCATACAAAAGAATATTGAAAAAACGATCAGCGACGGACACATCCATATCCAGGCCCGGCGGTTCAAAAAAAAAGACGGCGCCATTGTGGAAGCTGAAGTGACCGGAACCCTGTTGAATTATCAGGGAAAACAATGTTCTGCAGCATTGGTACGGGATATCACCCAACGAAAAAAAATAGAAGAACTTGGCCGCTATAAGGAGCTTTTTGAAAATGTCAGTGACCTGGTATTTATAAATGATGCCCAGGGTAAATTGCTTGAAGTGAATGATGTTGCCTGTAAATTCTTGGGATATACGCGGAAGCAGTTACTGAAAATGAGCCTGAAAGATCTTACCGCGGCGGGGCATCTCTCTCAACTGGCCAAGATGAAAAATAAAAGAATAAGCGAAGGGGAGACCATCCAGTTTGAACTTAATCTGCAAACCAGGAACGGGCTGACAAATCCATTTGAATTCCAGGGCAGATTAATCATCCATAAAAAAGAAGCTGCTTTTTTAAGTGTAGCCCGTAACATAAGTTTCCGTAAAGGGCTTCAAAAAACACTCATCAGGACGGAACGGTTTTCCGCAGTCGGAGAGATGGCAAACGGCGTTGCCCATAATTTTAACAACCTTCTTCAAATGATTATGGCCGGTGCTGAAGTAGCCAGGGCCAAACTTTTATCCGGTAAAATAAGGGATTGTGAGGAAGCCATAAAAATTATTGTCAACGCTTCTCAGCGCGGTACAGATGTCGTAAAAAGAATCAAGGATTTTATCCATGCAGGAAAAACTGGTATTGGGGCCGGTACTGTATTTGACCTTAATGCATTGGTTACCGAATCTGTCGAGCTTACCAGGCCATTGTGGAAACACCCCTCTATCCCCCGTAAATATCGTCTCAAGGTGAAAAAAGGCGACAATTGTTTTGTAAAAGGCATATCATCTGAAATTTACGAGGTGCTGGTCAACCTGATCAAAAACGGTCTTGAAGCGATGCATCAGGGCGGTACCCTGACCATTTCTACGTATACACTGAATGAAGCCGTGCACCTGGTTATTTCAGATACCGGCTGTGGAATACCTGAAGAACACGTCCAGCGGATATTTGAGCCTTTCTTCACAACCAAAGGTTCCCAGAGCAGCGGCCTGGGTCTCTCATCCTGCTATGGTATTGTAAAAAAATTCCAGGGCGATATTCATGTGAAAAATCTCTCGGGGCAAGGAGCTGAGTTTAGTGTGATTTTTCCGATTGCAAAACCAGAAGAAGTAAAAATGGAGAACAAAAAAATTCTCCAGACAAATATACCCATCCGGTTCCTCATGATAGATGACGAAATCAACATCCTAAGATCCATGGAGATGTATTTTGAGGATTCTGAAATAGACATCACCACGGTTAGTTCGGCAAAAAAAGGGATCAGATCTGTTCGTGAAAACAATTTTGATGTCATCTTGTGCGATTTCGGTATGAATGACATGAACGGATTGGAAGTGGGCAGGGAAATACAAAAATTTTACATGGAGAATCAGTTAAAAAAAATTCCTTTTCTGCTTTATACCGGTCTTGACAAACAACTTGATACAGGGAAACTTGAAGAATCGGGAATAGACAGGGTCATAAACAAACCGACTTCATGTGAAGATATCCTCAATATTATCAGAGAGATTGTTTCCGGTCAGAGGAACTGACCGTTCAATTTTTCGATCAGATCTGCAAGATATGGAAAACAGCACCTGTTCAAAAATGAATCCGAGGCCAGATTCATGTATGCCATCCGCTGCGGGGACATCTTCACCAGCGGCTGTTCTGACCGGTATTGATGCCTGCAGGAAAAATGTGTATGATCCGTGCAGAAAATAATAGAAAAAGGGGCTTACATGCTACACGTTTATGCTGCCAGCTGGTGTCCGCATTGCACCAGGACCATTGATTTTTTAAAAAAACATCGCATTGCATTTACCTATATTGAGATTGAAAACCAGCCCGAAGCGGTCATTGAAAAAATCATCCAGGTCAACGGCGGGGATGACTGGGTGGTGCCTACCCTTGAATATAAAGGAAAGTGGCGGGAAGGACGGCTGTATGATGAAATGACGCTGCTCTCCGATCTGCAGGCCCTCGGCGTACCGGTCTGATCCGGTATTTTTTTCCGGTATGAAGGTTTGGCAAAATG
>JAIVHE010000334.1 GCA_020201255.1 Desulfobacteraceae bacterium | reverse complement strand
CATTTTTGCCCAGTTTCCCCAGGCCCTGAACAAGGCCCATGGAAGAGGTGGATTTTCCCTCTCCCAGGGGGGTGGGAGAAATAGCGGTGACATCGATGTACTTTCCATTGGGTTTGTCTTTCAAACGGTCCATAACCTTTTTGAAATCAATTTTGCCGATGTAGTGACCCTGGGGCAGAAGCTCTTCTTCCGTCAACCCCAGTTTTTCAGCGATTTCATAAATTTTGAGCATGGAATTTTCTGCGTCCTGCGCAATTTCCCAGTCCTGGTGTTTGGTTGGATCTAGTGCCATGATTTACTCCTTTGTTGATGTGGACTCTGAACGAGCCGGTAATAAAAAATAATATAAAACAAAGCCTTACGCTTATTATTACCAGAGGGCTTTTGGTCTGCCTGTCCTGTTAGTGTATCTACCTATCGAAATAAACGTAAAAAATCAATAGTTTTCACACGGTGATCATATTTTGCAAAATATTTTATCAACACCATCTGCACACCGGGGGATCAGTGGTATTTTTTTTATAAATTTTACAACATTCAGGTCCCTCCCCACGGTATTACAAACCATGATTTCCAATGTTTAAAAACCCGACAAACAATTGTATATTTTCATGGAAAAATCAATATTTTTCTTAAAAAAATGATATAAGCACAAAAAAATAGTAACTATCTGCGAAAAATAATAGAATATTATCTGATTACACAACCATAAAATTTTTTGCTTTTACGATTAGAATTTATAAATTAAATCCGATTCAAAATGAGTATCCGAAGTTCATTCATTCTCTAACTATTTGAAAACAAAATATATCCCATAACATTCCATCCAGTGTAATAAATTCAATCATCTATTGACAAAAACCGGTACAGATTATAAATCATACAGGGTTATCAATATTATTAACCGGTAATTACAGGGTGTGGTGAATGGGCAGACGATGTAAAATGAGCAGCCAGACATATAACTTCGTCATTCCCGTTTCCATTCACCCTTTCTTGATAAAGCAGTACCATTTTCATCGCAACCCCTTCCAACTTTTAACCATTTTTAATATCAGGAGGTAACCGTGGGATTCGAAATAACCAAAGAAACCTATGCCGGCGCCATCAAAGGTATCACTATTGGAAAAGGTGACACCGCCCTTACCGTCGGCGGACAGACAAGCTATCCTTTCTACCGGTTTGAAGGTGATATGCCCAACAAACCCGTCATTGCCATGGAAATCTGGGACATGGAACCCGAAGACTGGCCGGAATCTGCCAAAGCGCCCTTCAAGGATGTACTGGGTGATCCGGTGGCCTGGGCCAAAAAATGTGTGGAAGAATACAAGGCACAAGCCATTGTACTTCAGCTCAAAAGCACAGACCCCAATGACAAAGACGTCGGCGCGGAAGATGCGGCAAAGACCGTTAAAAAAGTCAGTGAAGCCATTGATGTGCCGCTGATTATCTGGGGCTGTGCCGTGCCGGCCAAGGATGCGGAGGTCCTCAAAAAAATCAGTGAAGTGTGTGACGGCCACAACCTGGTCCTGGGACCGGTGGAAGAAAAAAACCACAAGGCTATCGGGGCCGCGGCCATGGGGTATGGACACACCATCATTTCCTCTTCTCCCATTGACGTCAACCTGGCCAAACAGGTGAATATCCTGCTGGAAAACTTAGGAGTTTCCCTGGACAAGGTCATTGTGGATCCCACCACAGGCGGTCTGGGCTACGGTCTGGAATATTCATACTCGGTTATGGAACGTCTGATCCAGGCAGCCATGACCCAGGGGGATGACAAACTCCAGAACCCCATGATCAATAACCTGGGCAATGAAGTATGGAAATGCAAAGAAGCCAAACAGCCGCTGGATGAAGCACCTGAACTGGGTGATCCGGAACGTCGGGCTATTCTCATGGAAGCCGTGGGTGCGGTGTCCTACCTCATGTCCGGTTCCAGTATCCTGATCATGCGCCATCCTGAATCCATCAAGCTGGCCAAAGCCTTTATTGAACTTGCGTCCGGCGGCGGTTCCGCCATGGATGTGGCCCCCATCACCAAACAGCTGGATGATGTGGACATCGATTTTGCCGCCATGGCACCGACTCCGGATCTGACCATTGAAGAAGAAAAGAAAGCCCCGGCCAAAAAAGCGGCACCAGCCAAAAAAGAAGAAGCCAAACCAGCGGCCGCACCCAAGGCGGAAGCCAAGCCGGCAGCAGAAGCTGCTCCGGCTCCTGAAGCCAAACCGGAACCAGCTGCGGCTGCCCCGGATCCGGAAGCGGAAGCCAAAGCCAAGGCCGACGCTGAAGCTAAAGCCAAAGCCGATGCGGAAGCCAAAGTCAAGGCGGATGCGGAAGCCAAGGCAAAAGCCGAGGCAGATGCCAAAGCCAAGGCCGAAGCCGATGAAAAAGCGAAAATTGACGCAAAGGAAAAGGCTGAAAAAGACGCCGCTGCCAAGCGGGAAGCAGAGGAGCAGGCGATCAGAGACAAACGGGCGGCTGAAAGAGAAAAAACAGCGGCTGAAAGAGCTGCTGCACCCGAATCTACCGTTCCCAAGACACCAGCAAAATTTCAAAAAACAGATCTGGAAAAAATTTTAGAGAGCCTCGACAGAACGCATAGAAGAGGCAAAGTATGAAGACATCAAAGTTGATGTAAGATTAACTAATTACCAAATTAACAGGAGGAGGAACCTCTCATGGTAGAAAATAAAAAAGCAAGTGTTGCTAAATCAAAAAAAGAGCCCAAACTGGCTAACCCGAAAGAAGTCTCCATAGACTTGGGTACACAGGAATTGCAGGCCCGTGCGCAAAGTTTAGGGATTGATACGGTTTTTGACAGAGCCTTCAGCATGAAACCCTGTGCGATCGGTATCCAGGGTATTTGCTGTAAAAACTGCTCGATGGGGCCTTGCAGACTTCCATTACCCAAGGGGGGAATTGAAGGAGAAGATACCAGAAAGGGTCTTTGCGGTGCCACACCCAATACCATTGCTGCCAGAAACTTCATCCGGATGATTGCCGGTGGCGCATCTGCCCATTCCGACCATGGTCGTTGCGTGGCAGAAGTGTTCATGTCGGCTGCCAGGAAAGAAACAGAAGCTTACAAGATAAAAGACACCCAGAAACTGCTGAGCATCGCCCCCGATCTGGGCGTTGCCACAACCGTTGAGGTGGACGGGGAAACCAAAGACCGGGATCTGGATGAAATTGCCCTTGAAGTGGCCGATGTTGCCCTCAGAGAATGGGGAAAACCGGAAGGTGAAATTTTATATTTGAAACGCGCACCCAAAACCCTGTATGAAAAATGGAAAAAACAAGGGGTGCTTCCCAGAAACATTGACCGGGAAATTGTTGAAATCATGCACCGGACCCACATGGGGGTTGACCAGGATTACAAAAACCTCATGAAACAGGGAACCCGGGCCGCACTGGCGGATGGCTGGGGCGGTTCCATGCTGGCCACCGATCTCCAGGATGTACTTTTCGGCACACCCTATCCGCTTCAGTCCGAAGCCAATCTGGGGATCATGAAACAAGACCATGTCAATATTATTGTCCACGGACATGAGCCGATTCTTTCCGAGATCATCGTTGCCGTGGCCCAGTCCGAAGAGATGGTCAATTATGCCAAGGAAAAAGGGGCCGCCGGTATCCAGCTGGGCGGCATCTGCTGTACGGCCAATGAGATGCTCCAGAGACACGGTATTCCGACAGCCGCCACATTCCTGCAGCAGGAACTGGCGATCATCACCGGGGCCTGCGATGCCATGGTGGTGGACATCCAGTGTATCATGCAGAATCTGGCCAATGTGGCCAAGTGCTTCCATACCAAACTCATTACCACCCATCCCATTGCAAAAATGGAACAGGACAATGTCATCCACATCGAATTTGATGAACATCATGCCCTGGAAGATGCCAAACGCATTGTAAGACTCGCGATTGATAACTTTGCCAACCGGGGTGCCGATGTCATGATCCCGCCCTATAAAACCCAGCAGATTGCGGGATTTGGTGTTGAATCCATTCAATATCATCTGGGTGGAAGCTTCCGCGGCACTTACTATACCCTGAATGACAACATCATCAACGGCCGTATCCGTGGTATTGCTGGTGTGGTTGGCTGCAACAACGCCAGAACCAAACACAATGACGGCCATATCCAGGTAGTCAAGGAACTGATCAAAAACGATGTCATCGTTCTGACCACCGGCTGTAATGCGATCGCCTGCGCCATGGAAGGCTTGCTGACACCTGAATCTGCGGCAGTACACTGTGGACCGGGACTGGCAGAAATCTGTGAAACCGTGGGTATTCCACCGGTCCTTCACTTGGGATCCTGTGTCGATAACTCCCGGATCCTCCTTGCTGCGACCGAAGTGGTCAAGGCTGGCGGTCTGGGCAATGATATCTGTGACCTGCCGGCAGCCGGAAGTGCACCGGAGTGGATGAGTGAAAAAGCCATTTCCATTGGTCACTATTTTGTTGCATCCGGCGTGTATACGGTATTCGGTGTCACTCTGCCGACCTCCGGAGCACCGGTGTTCCATGACTATATTTCAAAAGAAATGGAAAATATCTATGGTGGCAAATGGGATCTTGAAATAGATCCGATCAAGCATGCCCAGCTCATGATTGCCCACATTGACAAGAAAAGAAAAGCGTTGGGCATTGACAAGGCCAGAGAACGCGTATTGATGGATATGACCGACCGTCAGCAGCTGGAAGCCTGATAGATAATCGAAAAATCAGGATGCGTGACACAACAGAATTGAACAAATAATTACCATAAATCCTCAACGAAGGAGGAAAAGAAGAATATGTCTAAATTAATCGCATTTGCTGCCATTCAGGGTGGCTACAAAGTGGTCGCACAGGTGGAAGGTGAACTTGAAAGAGCGCTTCAGACCTATGATGCCAGTACCAAAATCGGATTTCCCAATACCGCGTATTTTCTGCCGGTCATCTATTCTCTAACCGGACTGAAATGTGAGACCCTGGAAGATCTGAGAAAACCTTTGGAATTCGCCAGGGGCCTGTTGCCTCCCCATATCAAGCTGAGAAACTGGCTCCCGTATCTGGGGCCATTGCTTGACGCCGGCATGGCAGGTATCATCTCCTATGAAGTCAAAGAAGCCCTGCGCTATCTCTACGAGCCGGATTTCTATATTGCCCAGGAAGACCCGGACATTGAAAACGGCAAGATCTGGGTGGGGGCCGCGGATGACACCATTTTGCGTAAACGCGGTGTGGAATTCGTGGATGGATCCGCCCCCGGCTTTGCCGCCATGGTGGGTGCCGCCCCCAACAAAGAGATTGCTAAGATGATCGTGGAAGACTACCAGAAACGCTCTCTGTATATTTTTTGTGCGGCCAACCACAACGGCAAAACCCTGATCCAGCAGTGCCTGGATGCAGGCATGCAGATCGGGTGGAACACCCGTATCGTGCCGTTCGGTCCGGATATCTCCTCGGCCGTGTTCGCCCTGGGGTTTGCCAACCGGGCGGCCATGGCTTTCGGCGGTGTGAAACCGGGTGATTTTAAAACCATCCTCAAATATAATAAGGAACGGGTATTTGCCTTTGTCAACGCCCTTGGTGATGTGGGAACCGAATGGGGCGTGGCCGCAGCCGGCTGCGTCAACTGGGGTTTTCCGACCCTGGCGGATACGGAAATTCCCGAAATTCTGCCCACAGGTATCTGTACCTACGAGCATGTGGTCGCCCCGGTGGCCCATGAAGACATGGTCCAGAGATCCGTGGAGGTCAGAGGACTCAAGGTCCAGGTATCTGAAATCGACATCCCCTGCGCCTTCGGCCCGGCCTATGAAGGAGAGCGTGTCAGGGGCGCGGATCTGTATGCCCAGTGCGGCGGCGGCAAGACCCAGTGCACCGAGCTGGTGAAAATGGCCGACATGAACAAGATCGAAGACGGCAAAGTGGAGATTATCGGTCCGGATATTACCGATGTCAAGGAAGGCGGCACCTTCCCCCTGGGCATTTTTGTCCAGATTGCAGGCAGGGAGTTCCAGGACGATTTCGAACCTATCATGGAACGGCAGATCCATCATCTGATCAACTATATCCAGGGTATCATGCATATCGGACAAAGGGATATCTCCTGGGTGCGGATCTCCAAAGCCGCCATTGAAAAGGGGTTTACCCTCAAGGATATCGGTGCGGTGCTCCATGCCAAATTCCACCAGGATTTCGGCAAGATCATGGACAAGGTCCAGGTCACCCTGTACACCAACAAAGAAGATGTGGACAAGATGACGGAAACGGCCAGAGAAAACTACCTGGCCCGGGATGCCCGTGTTGACACCATGCGGGATGAAGACGTGGAAACCTATTACTCCTGCACCTTGTGCCAGTCTTTCGCCCCCAGCCATGTCTGCTCCGT
>JAIVHE010000031.1 GCA_020201255.1 Desulfobacteraceae bacterium | reverse complement strand
AAATAATGAACAGCAACCCCATACTTCCCCGTGAATCTGAGGTTGAACAGGTCTTGCGCCATCGTGTCAACGAGATTCCCGTTGTATCGAATGCCATGGTCAAACTGCTGCACATGTGCAGCGATGAAGATGTTTCCATTGCTGATCTGTCCAGACTGGTTGAAACCGATCCGGGTATTTCCACCCGGGTACTTAAAATTGCCAACGCAGCCTTTTACGGCATAAGACACGGAATCACCAGTATTTCAGAAGCGGTCATCCATCTTGGATTGGATGAAGTGAAAAAGATTGCCCTTGGGGTCACTGTATTTGAAAAAATGATCAAAACCGGAAAAAAACAGCATTTTGACAGAATTTTCTTCTGGCGCCACTGCCTGTGTGTGGCTGTTTTGAGCCGGGCCCTTGCCAGGGAATGCCTTTATCCGAATCCTGAGCAGGCATATGTATGCGGTCTGCTGCATGATCTGGGCAAAATTGTTTTCGATCTTTACGGCAGGGTTGATTATGATGATTTTATCGCCAATGTAGCCAGGCATACCGGTACCCTGATTGCCGAAGAAAAACAGATCATGGGCATGGGACACGATGACGTCGGGGCGTATTGCTGCCATATATGGCAGTTGCCGCGATCCCTTGCCCTGGCGGTCAAATACCATCACCAGCAATATGAACATTTAGGGGTTTCATCTGAAGAGGCTTGTCTTATTGCCATTGTTTCCCTTGCCAATTTTTTGGCCTGGACCCAGGGAATGGGGTCGATTGATATCATCCGGCCCCCGGTGCTTCAGCCGGAAGTGGAACAAAAGATTGACCTGGACAATATTAACTTTACAGAACTCATCACCGGTATGGACCGGGAAATGGAAAACATATCAAAATTTTACCATTTTGTTTTCCCCTCCCCCAGCCAGTTTCGGGAAAACATGTTCCGGGCAAATCTGAAACTGGGCAGTATCAACACCATGTATTATTTTATGAACCAGCAGCACCTGCCGGCCGTGGACATAACCCGACTGCGGCACAGCCTGACAACCCCCCATCGCAGCCTTGATCCCAATATCATTATCACCTCCACCCTGGAAGCTGTTTACAAGGATTTAAAATGTGACAGACTCTATATCATGAAGGTGGTAAAAAAAATGCGGCGCCTCAAAATGCACGCGTTTCTGGATGCGGCCGATTCAGGAATGGACCTGGGGACCATTGAAATTCCCATCAACAGGGCAGCAGGCGGTTTTATCACCTGCATGAGAAACAAGAAAGCAGTGCTGATTACCGGCAAAACATCCGGTGAAAAACAGACCCTGGAAAAATTTGACACCACACAAATGGTTATCGTACCTTTCTGCAGCCAGAACAAGGTCATCGGCATCCTGGGTATGGACAATGTCGTATCAAAAAAGCCCATTGTGCAAGATATTTTATCCGCCATTGCGATTGTGGCCAATGAACTCGGCATAGCCATGGAAAATGCCGGCATTTACAAAGAAGCCAAAGCCGCTTCCCTCAAGGACGGGCTCACATGCCTCTTAAACCGCGTGGCAGTTGATGAACTACTGGCCAAAGCATTCAGAAAGGCGGTGGATGGAAAGCATGATCTCTCTCTGGTGATGATTGATATCGATTATTTTAAACGGTTTAATGATACATTCGGACACCAGGCAGGAGATAATATTCTCAAGCTCATCGCCACGACCCTCAAAAAACTGTCCCGGCCCTTTGACCATGTGGGTCGGTATGGCGGCGAGGAATTCATAGTGGTTTTAAATGATACCGATATGCCCAAAGCCCTGATTTATGCCCAAAGAATCCAAAAGGAAATTGCCCAGCTGGGCAGCCTTCTGGCCGACAGGTTTCCAGGTACATCACTGACCATCAGCGCCGGGGTCAGTGAATACAACAAAAACATTAGAAACCGGGATGACCTTATTTCCCGGGCGGACAAAGCCCTTTACCGGGCAAAGGAAAAGGGCAGAAACCGGGTGGAAGCAGGATAATCATTTTTTTTTGTCACAGACAGCGCAATCGTATGCAGATATGATACAAAGTGTATTGACAAAGCCTCCTGTGGATGTCTTGTGCCCGGATAGTCAAATTTTATCTCGGGCCGGGCACAAGACATCCACAAGGGGCGTGCACCGATCACCCGAACACGATTGTGCTGCATGCAATTGCCCTGTGATTCTTGCAAAACCCTTGCAGTCGGCTGAACAGCAGTGGTATTATGCAGTGTAAGATAAGGAATAAGAAAATGAATAACAACACACCACAAGCACCAAGGAGATTCCCATGTGTGAATCCAATGTATATTTGAAAGAAAACGGCACAGAAACACTGATCATGGAAAATGTAGCTGCCATCACCCCGGCCGGCGATAACCGGTTTGTCCTCAAAGGACTTTTGGGTGAACAAAAACAGGTATCAGGCATTATCGAAAATATTAATCTGATGGGACACAAAATCATTCTCAAAGCGGTCTGATGACCCGTTTCCCATTATATCTTGCATCCCTTGCATCAGCCAACAACCTGGGAGAGGGCATCCAATGGCTGTTTTATCCGGGTATGCTGGCTGACAGCAAAAGCAAATGGTGGGCTGATTTTGGACACCGCCACGCATCCCATGAAGGCATTGACCTGTGTTTTTACCAAAGAAGTGACGGCACAATCCGCCACATTGAAACCGGTGCCGCGGTTCCTGCCTGGTCGAACGGAACAGTTTTACATATATGCGAAGATTTTTTGGGCCATACCCTGGTGGTGGAACCAGACAAAAAAATTGCCGGTCCCACCCGAATACTGGAGGTTTTTTCCCACCTGGATCCCGACAAAAGCATGGCTCCCTGCACCCGAGTAAAGGCTGGCCAAATCATTGCCCGCACATCCGATATTATGGGAAACAGCGGCACACAGGCCCAAAAACCGGTTCTTTTGCCCCACCTTCATTTGTCCTGCATTGAAGTGCCGGCCCATACCCCTGTAACGTCCCTGAACTGGACATTGTTTTGTTTGCGTGAAAAAGTCAATGTCCTCAACCCGGTTTTCATGTAACACCCATGCCCTGGCGGGCACAACAAAATATGAAAGCGTTAGCCGGTGGTAACAGCAGGGAAAATTTTGTTTACTGGAAGCGAATAATTGCGTACTAATAGCTAACGGCTAATAGCTAACAGCTAACAGCTTTCATATAAACGTATGTGTATGCTGCGTATGCATGAATACGGGGATACAGGATACATGGGACAGGGATTGCCAAAAGAAAATTTGAAAAAAAGTATAAATTGATCTATGATCACCCACACTTGATATTTACCTTTGGAAAAGCAATTGGAGAAAAGGCATGAAGACCATAAAATTTTTGTTTTTACTGATCATCATCGGGTTGCTCGCACTTTTGATTTACCAGAATATCGATTATTTTACCACCGCAAAAGCCCTGACCCTGGATTTGAAATTCAATCAATGGCAATGGGCATCCCCTGCCCTACCCAACTGGGCGTTCTGGGGCATGTGTTTTGGCCTGGGCCTGGTGATCACCGGTATCAAGGGACTGGTCACCGCCTACGGACTGGGCCGGGAAATCAAAAACAAAGATGCCCGGATCGCAGAGCTGAAAACCCGCAATACAGAGTTGAAAAACAAACTGGATGTGTTTATCCATGATCCGTATATAAAAAATGCCATCTCTGACACAGATCCCGGTGAAAAAAACCCCGTTCCGGCTGACAGATCAGACAAACACGATCACCAAAACGCGTCTCAAACCCAAGCGGATGGTGCCAACGCATCCGGTTCACAGACCGTGAAGACGGAAAAGGATGGGACCAAAACAACCGGTTCTCAGATGGTGGAGACTCACGCAGATGGGGCTGAGGTGCCTGAAACCGAAACGTTTGAAACTTCTGAAACTGAAAAAACTGATTCCAAAACCGCCCGAAATTAGCATAATTATAAACATCTATTCATGACCACCAGCAAACAAACTCCCATGATGGCCCAGTACCTGTCCATCAAGGAACAATACAAGGATACCATCCTGTTTTACCGAATGGGAGATTTCTATGAAATGTTCTACCAGGATGCCCAAAAAGCCGCCGTCATTTTAGAAATCGCCTTAACTTCGAGAAACAAAAACGATGATTCCCCGGTTCCCATGTGCGGGGTGCCTTTCCGGGCCGCAGACGCCTATATTGCCAAACTCATTGCCCATGGATGCAAAGTGGCAGTCTGCGACCAGGTGGAGGATGCATCTGCTGCCAAAGGCCTGGTGAAACGCGAAGTGGTCCGTGTTATCACCCCGGGCATGATTCTCAATGATACGCTTCTGGATAAAACAGCCAACAATTTTCTGCTGGCCTTGGCCATGGTCAAAGACCGGGCCGCGCTGGCCTGCCTGGATATCTCCACCGGTACCTTTACAACTTGTGAAATATCCAAAAAAGGAGCCTATATACCGGCAAATCTCCTTGATGAGGCTCTGAAACAGGATCCGAAAGAAATCCTGCTGCCGGACACCTTTGAAAAAGATCCTGCCTATAAAACAGTGCGGCAGGCTTTTGCCGGAAGACAGATCTCCTATCTGCCCCAGTCACACTTCCAGGAGGATGACGCCCGGGACCGACTGACCAGAAAATTCGGCACCATCAGCCTCAACGGTTTCGGTATTGACCATATGCCGGCCGCCATCTGTGCTGCCGGCGCTGTCATGTCCTATGTCTCCGACACACAGATGCAGGATACCACCCATATTTTCCAGATCTGCCCCTATGATCTGGCACAATTTTTAAAACTGGATGACCGGTCATGCAGGAACCTGGAACTGCTGGTAAATCTGCAGACCCAGGACAAAAAAGGATCGTTGATTTATGTTCTGGACAAGACAGTCACTGCCATGGGCGGCCGGCTGATCAAAAACTGGATCCGTCATCCCCTGGTGGACAAAGACGAAATTGAACAGCGTTCGGGGGCCATCGAACAATTGACGGCAGCCCCTCATATCCATAAGTCATTGATCACCGTTCTCAAATCAGTGTATGACCTGGAGCGGCTCGGTTCCAAAGTTTCCATGGGCCAGGGCAATGCCAGGGACCTGCTGGCATTGAAAAATTCTCTGGCCGGACTGCCCCGGTTGTTTGAGGAGCTGGCCCGGCTGGACAATCCTTTGCTCAACGCCAGCCGGCTGGAAGATTTGGAACAGATGCTGGACAAACTTGCCGGACTGGCAGAACTGATCGAAAAAGCCGTCAGAGAAGATGCCCCCCATGTACTTAATGAAGGCGGTTTGATCAATGACGGCTACAACGCACAACTGGATGAACTGGTATCCATTTCACGGGATGGAAAATCCTGGATCGCAAAGGCCCAGGCAGAAGAAAAGCAGAAAACCGGGCTGTCTTCTTTAAAAATCAAATACAACAAGGTTTTCGGATATTTTATCGAAGTATCCAAAACCCAGGCCCCCATGGTGCCGGACCATTATATCCGCAAACAGACCCTGGTGAATGCGGAACGGTTCATCACCGATGAGATGAAACAGGTGGAAACCACCATATTAAACGCCCGGGACAAAAGAAATACCCTGGAATACACACTCTTTTGTTCCGTGCGGGATCAGGTGGTGGACAATGCCGTGAACATTCTGAAAATAGCGGATTTCATTGCCCGGGTGGATGTGCTCCAGGGTCTGGCAAGGGCTGCATCGGAAAACGGGTATACCCGGCCGGATATCAATGACCAGGGCAGCATTTGCATCACAGAAGGCCGCCATCCGGTGGTGGAAAAACTGATCACAGGAGAACGGTATGTGCCCAACTCCATTGAAATGGATAACCACCACAACCAGATCCTGCTGATAACCGGCCCCAACATGGCCGGAAAATCCACGGTACTGCGGCAGGTGGCTCTCACGGTTCTCATGGCCCAGATGGGCTCTTTTGTACCGGCAAAAAAAGCATCATTATGCCTGGTGGACAGGATCTTCACCAGGGTGGGGGCCCTGGACAACCTGAGTTCCGGTCAGTCCACATTTATGGTGGAGATGGAAGAAACCGCCAACATTGTAAACAATGCCACCTCCGATTCCCTTGTCATCCTGGATGAAATCGGCCGCGGCACCTCCACCTATGACGGCATGAGCATTGCCTGGGCCGTTGCACAATATCTGCATGACCTTGCCGGCACAGGGGTGAAAACCCTGTTTGCCACCCATTACCATGAATTGATCCGGCTGGAACAAACCCACCCCCGGATACGCAATTTCCACGTGTCGGTCAAGGAATTCAACGACAATATTGTGTTTTTGCGACAGCTGGTACAGGGCGGCACCAACAAAAGCTATGGGATTCAAGTGGCCAGGCTGGCAGGGGTTCCCCGACAGATCATCGCAGATGCCAAACAGGTGCTGGCGGCCATTGAAAAACAGGGAAGCGGGCAGGTGCCGGATTGCATAATTTTGTTCTGGGAAGGGTATATTGCAGCAGCGGCAACGGCTTCGGTGCCCAAGCAGAAATACCTGGCAGCTGATGCCTGTTTTAAGCAGCTTCGCCATTCTCCGGTAAAACGGCAGAAAGTATCGGAATGGCTGGGCTGCATCCACCGGTATGAGGAAATTTATAAAACCGACCCACAAAGTTCATGGGCCCCGGCCGGCATGTACAAGGCAGCAGAACTCTACCTGCAGTTATTTTCGCTTTCCAAAGAGGAAATGTACAAAACCCGGGCCATTGATCTGCTGGTGAGAATCCGTAATAAATATCCACAATCCGCTTACAATGCCCGGGCCAAAACCCGGCTCACCTCCCTTTCCGTCAGCCCGGACCCCCAAAACCACCCCACCCTGCATATCCGGTCCAAAAAAGCGGAAACCAGAAAAGACACCCTGGATATTGCCCCGGCAGACACCCAAAAAACAAAGCTGCCCGACCAGGGAGAAGATTTTGAACAGCAGACCATCATCCTTGAATCAGAACTGCAGGATATGGAGGATGGGTATACCCCTGAAGTTGGGCCTTCCGACCAGGAAGTTTCGGGCACAGATGCCCATGTCACTGACCTGCGGTTCTGGTCCAACCCGGAATACACCAGAATTGTGATCAATGCCAGCCGGGACAGGACCTTTTCCCATCATCTGCTCAAAAAAGACCCGGATCTGAACATACCGTTTCAACGTCTGTACGTGGATATCCCCCAGGCGCGGCTGGGCAAAGGGGTGGCCGAACATACCCCCATCAATGACGACCTGCTCAAACAGGCCAGGGCCGGCCAATACCTCCCCCAGACAGTGCGGGTGGTGGTGGACATCAAATCCTTTGAAAATTATAAAATTTTTTCCTTGAAAGACCCGTTCCGGATTGTGATTGATGTCTGGGGCAAAGGTGCCGGCACTGATGATCAGCTGCAGCAACAGCAGATGGCGGCCAAAACCGGTGATGCACTCACATCCAGCCCCATGGACACAGACAACCTGAAATCTTCGGACATCGCCCGGCAGCTGGCCCTGGGGGTGCGCAAAATCGTCATAGATCCGGGCCATGGCGGCTCGGATCCCGGAGCGCCGGGATACAACAAAGGGGTCTGGGAAAAAGACATTGTGCTGCAGCTGGCCAAAAACCTGGCCGTCAAACTGCGGGACCGCCTTCAATGCACCGTGATCCTCACCCGGAGCACCGACACCAAACTGACACTGGAAGAACGCACCGCCATTGCCAATACCGAACGGGCGGACCTGTTCATTTCCCTGCACACCAACGCGGCCCGCAACAAAAAACTGGCAGGCATTGAAACCTATCTTCTGAACCTGGCCACTGATGAACAGGCCATTGCCGTAGCTGCCCGTGAAAACGCCACCTCCAAAAAAAACATATCCGATCTGGAATATATTTTAAGTGATTTGATGAAACATGCCAAAATCGGAGAATCCACCCGCCTGGCCAATGATGTCCACCAGTCCATGATCCAGGGCATGAGAAAAAAATATCCGGACATAAAAGACCTGGGTGTCAAGCAGGCCCCTTTTTATGTACTTCTGGGCGCCCGCATGCCATCCATTCTCATTGAAGCCTCGTTTATCTCCAACAAACTGGAGTGTAAACGGCTGTTAACCCCCGCTTACCAGGAGGATATCTGCAATGCTATTGCGGATGGTGTACAAAAATATGTTGATGCAACCAACCCGCGGCAATTATAATATTACACACAAACTACAAATGTTAACTGCAAGGAGAAACCCATGTCTTTTGAAAACATTATCCTGACAATGAAAAACAACATTGCTGTGATAGAGTTCAACCGTCCCAAGGCATTGAATGCATTGAACAATGCCATGTTCGATGACCTGGACCAGGCCCTGGATCAGGTACAGGCCAACACCGATATCCGGGTGCTGGTGCTCACCGGTGCCGGGGACAAGGCGTTTGTGGCAGGTGCCGACATTGTGGAATTGACCAGGATGACACCGTTGCAGGGCAAGTATTTTTCC
>JAIVHE010000280.1 GCA_020201255.1 Desulfobacteraceae bacterium | reverse complement strand
CACGGTTGCAATCGTGTATTGTTTTGAATGAACTTCCGCCACCACGAAAACAACTAAGAGCAGTGTTAAAAATATTTTTTTGAAAAAAGAATCCATTTTGTCCTATACTTTAGCTGCCTGCCAGCTTCTTGTTATCATTAAAGCCTTATTACTTCTACCAACACGTCTTTCAACGCAGCCATTGAATAGGGTTTGTTTAAAAAAGCCTGTGGAAGTTCGGGATGATCGCCTGCCATGACCGATTCCTTGTCATAGCCGCTGGCCAGAATCACCGGTACATCGGCCCCCATCCTACGGAGTTCAGTCAGGGTTTCCCACCCATTCATGCGGGGCATGGTTAAATCAGAAAGAACACAATCAATCTCATTTTGATGTTCTTGAAATAGCCTCACGGCTTCAACACCGTCCTGTGCTTCAATGACTGCGTATCCGAGTCGGGTAAGCATGGCCTTTACCATATAGCGGACACTCGCCTCATCTTCAATGAGAAGAACTGTGCCGCTATTTCCAACATTTTCTTTCGGTGTTGCCACTTTTTCATGTTTAACGGAGTTTATTTCTGTCGTTACCGGCAAATAAGCCCGAAAAATACTGCCGCGTCCTGCTTCACTGTCCACGGAGATGCAGCCGCCATGGGTTTTCAAAAATCCCATGGTTACGGACAACCCCATCCCCCGTCCAGTAAATTTTGTTGTGTAGAATGGATCAAAAAGTTTTACAATATCTTTTTTGGATATCCCGCAACCTGTGTCTGATATTTTCAGGCAGGCATAGGGAATATCCTGCGGCTGCCAATCCAAGGGAAAACGGTTTGAGACGGGAATATCTTCATAGGAAACCGTCTGGATGTTTAGGTCAATGATCCCTTGATTGTTGTGCAAAGACTCTTGGGCATTTGTGAACAAATTGGTCAAAACCTGCTGAATTTGACCGGTATCAGCGCGGACAATAGGTCCGGAATCAGGGAAATCAACGTTCAAAGTCACGCTATTCTGTAATGACGACTGAAGTAAAGCCAGGGTTTGGCGGCAGACATCGGACAGGTTAATGGTTGTTTGTCTGCCTGATATATGACCCAGATAACGCAGCATCTGCTGGCTTACCTCCGCTGCTTTACGACCCGCTTCAAAGGATTGGAAAAGGTTTTCCCGATTTTCTGCATCGGCTGGTAAATCATCAAGAACAAGTTCCAGGTTGCCCATCACCACAGAGAGCTGGTTGTTGAAATGATGGGCAACAGCTCCAGCCATCCTGCCCAGGCTTTCAGACTTCTGCAGGTGAAGGATCTTCACCTCCGCCTGTTTGCGTTCGGAGATATCCTGGATGGCGGTTCGGATGCCCGTTATATGGCCGTCTTCATCCGTCAAAAGCCGATCTTCAAACAAGACGGGAAAGAGCGTTCCATCTTTGCGTCTGTAGGTACGCTCCAAACCAACAGCGGGAGGCCTGACTCCACGCAGCTTGTCCAGGATCTGCTCGCGTGCGGCTTCATCGACAATAAACTTCCAACCCAGCAGCTTTGAATGGGTAAGATTCACCCGAGTGATATTCCCTCGAAGATCGTATTCGAAATACCCTATCGGCGCATCATCATAAAGATTACGGAATTGTTCCTCGGATTTTTGCAGTTGCATCTCCGCCTGTTTTCGATCGGTGATGTCCCTGAATTCAGTGATTCTCACCTGTTTCCCTTTATACGGCACGTTGCGAGCTTCAAGCCGCATGGGAAATTCTTCTCCGTTTTTGCGCAATCCGAAGGCTTCATAAGGTTTTTCATAACCAGCTCGAATATTATTCATTACTTCTTCACGGGATTTTTCGGCTATCAGCAGAAGTCCGTCCATTCCAATAAGCTCTGAATATTCATACCCGGTCATATCCGAAAGACCCTGATTACATTCCAGAATAACCCCATAGTCGTGAATGGCAATTCCCCCAAAAGATGCACTATGAAGGGCTTTAAATCGAGCTTCACTCTCCCGCAGGGCCTCTTCTGTCCACTTACGGTCGGTGATGTCGCGATGCGTTCCAATAAACCTGACAGGTTGGCCTTGCGCATCATATTCGATGCATTTTCCCCTGGCCCAAATCCATTTCCACTCCCCTGATTTGGTGTGTAACTGATATTCAAGCTCATAATATTGCGCGCGCCCCTCCAAATAAGCCTTCAAGGCGTTGTCAAATACTGGAACACTCTCAGGGTGAATGCTCTTTTCCCACCAGTCGAACTTGTATTCCTTTTCTTCGGGTTCATATCCCAGAAACCGTTGCCAATTCGGGTCAATGTCGATCGCCCCGCTTTTGGCATTCCAATCCCAATAGCCGTCTCCAGTCCCATCCAATGCCAACCGTATCCGCTCCTCATTCTTCCGCAACGCATCTTCAGCCCGTTTACGTTCGGTGATGTCCTGATGTGTGCCTATCATACGCACGGCCCTGCCAGAGTCGTCCCTGTATACTGCCTGTCCACGTCCCAAAATCCATTTCCAGCCTCCATCACTGGTCTTCATGCGGTATTCAATTTCAAAAGAATCTGTGAGATTATTTACGCAATCAATATTTGCCTGATAAGCTTTTTGCCTGTCCTCCATGTGTATCAGATCCTGCCAATCATCTGCTTTTTTTATAACATCCGTAGAATCATATCCAAGCATGGATGTTAAGCCCGGACTGCAATAAATATCTCCGGTTGTTAAGTCCCAATCCCATATCCCGTCTTTTGTGGCATCCATGGCCAGAGAAAAGCGCGCTTCGCTTTTGCGCAACGCCTCTTCCGCCTGCTTGCGGTCGGTGATGTCCCGGCCGAAGCAGACAAGCCGGCCCCCGTCTATCGGCAGCCAGGTGGTGGAAACTTCCACGGGAAATACACTGCCGTCCCGGCGCCGTTGCTGGGTCTCAAAGAACTCCGATCCATTGGCAATAATCCGTTCAATACGTTCTGCTGTCACCTCAGGTGATTCAATATCATCCAGATCGCCGATGGACATTCCCAGAATCTGGTCTTTTGTATATCCGGTCATCCTGCAATATGCATCATTGACATCAATAAGTATCCCATGCATGTCAAGT